>JAVTWO010000072.1:0-6420 GCA_032229765.1 Phycisphaerales bacterium
CGAGGGCGAGCCGGCCCCCTGCGACGCGAAGCCCGTCACGCCCAGACGCGAGTCGTCGGTCGTCACCGGATCCGACGAGCCCGAACCGTTGGCGAAGCTCAGCGTCGTGCTCAGGGCGCTATAGGTCGCGGTCGCGGCGTTATCGCCCGCCGAGGCCACCGAGCTGCCCGTGCCCGTGCTCCCGTCCGCCGGGTTGCTGTTGAAGTTCCACTGCGCCGCGATGAGGCCGCCATGGGCCGAGACCGAAAGGCCCGCAACGGCAAAAAGGGTGATCACGCTCTTCATTTCTCTCTCTCCTCAGAAAACAGTCACAATCCGAACTCACACGCACGCCGACGACGTCGGCCTGTCTCGGACGGGGAGAAGTGTCGCCGCTCGCGAGTAAAAGTCGCTCATCATCGCGTCAAGACTGCGTTCAGAAACGATGAAGACAGGCGAGATCTCGCCTGTCTTCACAGTGAAAAACCTCAGTTGTCACACCTCGTAGCCTCAGCAGCGATCAACCGCCTCAGCCGTTCCGACGCGCAAAATCACGGATCAGACCCGCCAGCGCATGACACCCGGCAATCGGGAACGCGTTGTAGATGCTCGCGCGCATCCCGCCCGCCGCGCGGTGCCCCGCGAGGCCGTCCATCCCGTTCGCCTTCGCCTCCGCGATGAACTTCTGGTCCACCGCCTCGCCACCCTTCGCACGAAACACCACGTTCATCAGCGACCGGTCCTGCACCCGCGCGTGCGAAATCCAGAAATCCTTCGTCGCGTCCAGCGCGTCGTAGATCACCTTCGCCTTCTCTTCGTTCCGCTTCGCCAAGACCGCCAGCCCCCCCTGCGCCTTGATCCACTTCGCCATCAACCCCACCGTGTAGATCGCAAACGCCGGCGGCGTGTTCGGCATGCTCACGTCCTTCACGAACGTGCGGTACTGCAACATCCGCGGCAGCGCTGGGTCCCCACGCTCCACCAGATCATCCCGCACGATCACGATCGTCGCCCCCGTCGTCCCCAGGTTCTTCTGCGCACTCGCATAGATCAGCCCGTACTTCGTCACGTCCACCGGCCGCGAGTAGATATCCGAGCACATATCGCACACCAGCGGCACCCCGGCCGACGCACTCGGCAACCTGTGCCACTGCGTCCCGTAGATCGTGTTGTTCGACGTGAAGTGCAGATACGCCGCATTCGCCGTCAGCTTGATGGCCGAGTCGTCCGGGATATACGAGTGGTTCGTGTCCGCGCTGGTCGCCGCGAGGTTGATCGTCCCGCCCACCTGCGCCGCCACCGCCTTCGCATCGTCGTACGACCTCTGCCCCCAGTACCCCGTCACAATGTAATCCGCCGTCTGCCCGCGCTTCAGCAGATTCGTCGGCACAATAAAGTTCTGGCTCGTCGACCCGCCGGTCATGAACACAACGCGGTAGTTCTTCGGGATGTTCGCAATCGCCCGAACCTCCGTCTCCGCCTCGGTGATGACCTCGTCATACACCTTCGCACGGTGCGAATGCTCCATGATCCCAAGCCCCGTCCCCTTGAAGTTCCAGATGTCCTGCTGGATCTGCCGAACGATTTCGTCGGGCAGATAGCTGGGGCCCGCGTTGAAGTTGAAGATCCGATCCGAAGCGCCGCTCGCGCCGTTCACCGCACCCGCCGCCGCATACCCGCCCGCCTTCATCGCCGTCGTTGCGCTCATGCTTCGCTCCAGTTCGCTCCGCCCCGCCCGCGTGTTCATCAAGTCTAGACCCACCCCGCGCACAGACGATTCGGGAAAAAGCCGGGTCCCCCGCCCGCTTCCCGGTTATCGCCACCGCCCGACGACCAACCACATTCCCCGATCCGTCGATCCCCGGTCAAGTCAACGCCGCACGATCCCCGATATCTGTTCGGTGGGCGCAAGGCCGACCGGTCGGTCGTGCGCTCTCGTCCGTTTCGTGCGCGTTCCATTCCCGATCTCCGAACGCGCACCGCGATCGCAAGGCCCTCACCCATGGCGGAGTCCCCAGCCAAGACCATCGCGAGCACCGCAGGCAAAGCCGCTCCAGTCGCGGCCGAGGCCCCGCGCTCGCGCGTGGACTGGAAAACCGTCTGGCCCGTCCCCGCCCTCGCCGGCGCCACCGTCCTGCTCATCGGCGGCCTCGCCGTCGGCTTCCTCCGCGCTCCAAAGGACGACCCCGCCGCTCCGCTCATCGAAGTCGCCAAGCTCGTCGAAGAGGCGAAGTTCGACGAGGCGATCCTCCGCATCAACGAAGAGGTCGTCCCCGCCGCTCAGAGGGGCGTGCTCTCCAAAGAGAAGCAGATCGAAATGCACCTGCTCCGCGCACGCAGCATCAGCCAAGGCCAGGCCAAGCTGGGCATCAGCCGCCGCGAGAACCACCAGGCCGTCATCGCGGATCTCGACAAAGCCAAAGAGCTGGGTCACACCCTCTCCTCGAGCGAGCAGATCCTGCTCAGCGAATCGCTCATCGCCGTGGGCGACACCACCCGCGCCATCGAGATTGCCGAGAAGCTCCCCGCGACCGAAGCCCTGCGCCGCCGCGAGCTTTACCAGAAGGTCGTCGAAGCCAACCTCCGCGCCACCGACGTGAAGTACGAGGCCACGCTCGAAGTCCTCAGCCGAATCCTCGACGAGCCGAGCCTCACCGCCGACGACCGCGCTTGGGCTGTTGCTCGACAGACCGAGCTGCGCCTGGCAAAGGGTTACCACGACGAGGCCATCAGCAAGCTCCTGCAGTCGATGCCCCGCCTCGAAGGCATCAACGCCTCGACCCGTGGCGAGCTGCTCTACCTGCTGGGCAAGGCCTATTTCCAGCAGGGCGAGCGTCAGCGCAGCGACCCCGGCCTCTTCGCGCAAGCAGAGAACCAGCTCGCCTCAGCACTCAACGAGCTCGACGCGCAAGACCCCAAGCGTCAGACCGCGCTGCTGCTGCTCGCACGCATCATGCAAGCCACCGGGCGCATCGACGAAGCCCGCGAAGCCTTCGAGAAAGTCCGTTCCGATGGGGGCGACACCGCCCCGGTCCTCGCCGCCACGCTGGGCGTTGCCGAGGCCCTCTCGGTCCAGGGCGACGACGACGGCGCCGTGCAGTTCTACAACGAAGTCCTTGAGAAGCTCCCCAAGCTCGAGGACCAGCGCACCGTGAATCCCGCGGCCGTCGCCGCGAGTCTGATGGAGCGTCAGACCGACCGCTCCGTGCGTTCACAACACCAGCGCAGTCTGCAATACGCACAGCTCGCCGAGCGTGCGTTCCGACAGGCGGGTGAGGTTCCTCCCGAGCTTCTGCTCGCACTGGCGCAGACGCACCGCGCCGTCGCCGAGGCCGCCCTCGATGAAGCCCGCGCCGGCCGCACCGCCCCGGATCACACAACCAAGCCCGCCGATCACGCCAAGCCCGCCGCCAAAGCCCAGCACGACGAGCACGCGTCGAGCGATTCTCACTCATCCAAGCCCAAGCCCGCGGCTCACGCCGAGCACGAATCCACCGCCGACGCCTCTTCACCCGCCGCCGCCGAAGCCGTGCAGGGCGTTTCGCCCGTCACCGCCAGCACCGCGAAGCGTCACTTCTACGAGGCCGCGTTGAACTACAAAGCCCACGCCGACGCGGTTGTCGTGCGTGATAACGCCGCCTATACCCGCTCGCTCTTCGCCGCGGCGGATTGCTTCGATCTCGCCGCCGATCGCACCAGTGCGAAGGTCGCCTTCAGCACCTACATCGAAGGCGCCGCCAACGACGACCCACGCCGCCACGAGGCACGATTCCGCCTCGCGCAGATCTTCCAGAGCGAACGCGACTACACCGCCGCCGCGGAGCAGTACCGCCGCCTCGCGGGACGAGACATCGTCCTCGTCGACGGCAAGCCGACGCTCGGCAGAGCCTCCGACGCCCCCCGCGCCGGCGAATGGTCCGACCGCTCCGTCGTCCCGCTCGCCCGTTGCCTGCTTCAGGACTCCGACGCGGAGAACGACGAACAGGCCCGCGAACTCCTCACCGAGGTCGTCGACGGGCGCTGGGTCACACCGAAGAGTGACATCTTCCGCGACGCCGTGACCGAGCTGGGCGAACTCGAATACGCCCAGGGCAAGGACTACCCCCGCGCCATCGCGCTGCTCCGCCGGGCCGAGGGCTACGACAACCACCCGCGCCTCAGCGCCGTGAAGTACAAACTCGCCGACGCCAACCGCCTCTCCGCGGCCGAGATCGCCGCCGAGCTCCGTCAGAACATGCCCCAGGCCCAGCGCATCGAGAAAGAAAAAACCCGCGAACAGCGCCTCCGCCTCGCCGCCACCAAGTTCCAGGAAGTCGTCGACGCACTGGGACACAAACGCCCCGAGCAGACCAGCGCCTTCGACCGCATCATGCTCCGCAACAGCATGTTCTACCTGGGCGATTGCGCCTTCGATCTGGGCACCGACTACACCGCCGCCATCGCCGCGTACGACCTCGCCGCACAGCGCTACGCCAGCGAGCCCTCCGCCCTCGTCGCCCGCACCCAGATCGTCGCGGCCTATGTCGCTATGGGCAAGTGGGAAGAGGCCCGCCGCGCCAACGAGCTCGCCAAACGCCACCTCAAATCACTCCCGGAGGAAGCCCTCAACGACCCCGACCTGCCCATGCAGCGCCGCCACTGGCAGCGCTGGTTCGACGCCACCAGCGAGCTCGACCGCCGCGCCGCCGCGGCCGCCGCCGCTCGCAACAACGCCCAAGCCGGCGCCGATGGTTCAAAGCCCTAGGACGGGGCTTCATCGACGCCGTTGCCGTTTCATCCCCTCACCATGTCGGAGACATGGCCCATGAACACGAACCCGCAACCGCCTGCAAACCCAGCCCCCGCGCAGACCGTCGAAGGCCCCGCCCTCGCCGCACGCCTGCTCCGCGTTGCGCAGCGCGCCGCCGAATCCGCCGCACAGATCAACACCCTCAGCCAGCGTCAGAGCGAGGCCCTCACCGCGGGCGATATCGAGCTCGTGCTGAGCATCCTCGCCGAGCGTCAACCGCTGGTGGACGAACTGCTCGCGCACCACGACGAGCTCGAGCCCATGGTCGCCGCCGTCTCGGGCAGCGTCCTCTCAGGCGTGAAGGGCATCACCGAGCCGATGCGTCAAGAGATCCACCGCGTCCTGTCGCGCCTCGATGAACTCGTCACCGAGGTCTCCCTCCGCGACGCCAACGACCAGTCGCGCCTGCAAGCCGAACGCACCAAGCTGGGCGAGCAACTCGCCGGCGTCGCCGTCAGCCGCGGCGCCGTCCAGGCCTACAACGCCCGCCCAACCAACGCCGCCCCAACCCCGCTCTACCAAGACCGCGAAGGTTGAACAAAGTCCTCCTGCTTGCGAGGCCCCCCAAACCCGTGCGTATTGCTGCGGAGCCACTCCGCCACCTCACCAAACAACCAACACCGAGTTCCTCACATTTGCTGCTTTACTGCTTTGCCCTTTGCTGCTTTGAGCTTTGAGCTTTGAGCTTTGAGCTTTTCAGATCCTCTCCGCCCCCGGAGCCGTCATGACCACGCTGAACACCGCCGATCGACCGCTCGCCGTGCCGCTCACCGCCGCCGACGCATCGCCGGCGCTCACCTCCGCCGATCTCGAACCACTCCTCAAGGCCTTCAACGACGTCACCGCGCGCCTCACCAGCACGCACGAATCCCTCCAACGCGAAGTCGCCCAGCTCAAGCAGGAGCTCTCCGACGCCAATCAGCAGGTGCAGCGTTCGCGTCATCTGGCGATGCTGGGCGAAATGGCCGCCGGCATCGCCCACGAGGTCCGCAACCCGCTTGGCTCCATCCTCCTCTACGCCCGTCAGCTTCAGGAAGACCTCGCCGACCGCCCCGCCCAAGCCACCACCGCCACGAAGATCGCCAGCGCCGTCAGCCGTCTCGACGCCATCGTCCGCGACGTGCTGACCTTCTCACGCGAGACCCGCATCAGCGAAGGCCGATTGTGCGCAGGCGAGGTCCTCGCCAGCGCCGCCGAGGCCGCCCGCGGCTCAGGCCCCGAGTGGGAATCCCTCTCGATCCTCGGCCCCGGCCCCGACGCCGACCGTCTCGCCATCAAGGGCGACGCGGGCCTCCTCCACCAAGCCTTGGTTAACGTCATCCGCAACGCCGCCGAGGCCATGCACGCCACGAGCACACCCCGCGAATCCCGCCAGATCGTCCTCGCCGCCCGAAAGCGCCGCGTCGCCGCCTCGACCAACGTGAGCGACCCATCCGCCCCCGCCCGTCGCGACATGATCGCCCTGACCATCCGCGACTTCGGCCCCGGCATCACCCCCGACGTCGCCGCCCGCATGTTCAACCCCTTCTTCACCACCCGCGCCGTCGGCACAGGCCTGGGCCTCGCCATCGTCCACCGCATCATCGACGCCCACCATCACGCGCCCGGCAAGGGCCTGCGTGACCTTCAGGATGAGATGCGTGGCTATCTCG
>JAVTWO010000072.1:6430-11122 GCA_032229765.1 Phycisphaerales bacterium
TCGACGCCCACCAAGGCCAAGTCACCGTCTCCAACGTCAACCCCAAAGACGGCCCCGGCGCCATCGTCGAAATCCTCCTCCCCGTCGCATGACAAAGTCTTTCAGAACCTCCCCCGTGCGCAGATTCTGAAAGATTGGGGCAAACTCCTCCGCGCATGTTTTGCAGGTTTCACCACCGTTCAAGCCGATAGCAGATCCACCGGGGACGGAGTCCCCAGGAAACGCCCGAGTCCGCTCGGGTTTCAGCAAAGCGGGTGCGGGTTGGCCAAGGAGGGCCTCGGCATGGGTTTGGTGCTCGTCGTTGATGACAAAGAAATGCTCCGCGACTCGGTCTCCTCCACCCTCACCCGGGCGGGGATGCAGGTCGTCACCGCCGATGGTGCGGCGGCGGCCCTGGAAACCGTCGCCCAGCGACGCCCGGACTGCATCGTCACCGACCTCAAAATGCCCGGGATGACCGGGATCGAACTGCTCGAAGAAGTCCGCAAGATCGACGACGATCTCCCCGTAATCCTCATGACCGCCTTCGCGACCGTCGAAACCGCGGTCAAGGCCATGAAGCTCGGGGCCTTCGATTACGTCACCAAACCCTTCGAAGGCGACCAGCTCATTATCAGCGTCAAGCGAGCCATCGAGCACGCCCGCCTGACGCGTGAAAACGCCCTTCTCAAGGCCCAGATGGGCGGGGCCGTCACGCAAGCCGGCGGCAGCGGGGGGGTGGCCTTCCGGGGTCTGAACCGCCTCGTGGGCGAGTCCGCCGCGATGCGACGCGTGAAAGACCAGGTCATGGCGGTGGCGGAAAGCCACGGCACCGTGCTGATCATCGGTGAATCGGGCACCGGCAAAGAGGTCGTCGCCCGCGCGATCCATGAGCTCAGTTCACGCAAGAACAACGCCTTCCTGGGTGTGAACTGTGCGGCCCTTTCCGAAAACCTGCTCGAAAGCGAGCTCTTCGGTCACGAACGTGGTGCCTTCACCGGCGCCGAGAAGACCCGCAAAGGTCGATTCGAACTCGCCGACCACGGCACCCTGCTGCTGGACGAAATCAGCGAAGTCAGCACCCGCATCCAGGCGAAGCTCCTCCGCGTCCTGCAGGAACGCGTCATCGAACGCGTCGGCTCCAGCCTCTCCATCGGCGTCGACGTCCGCGTGGTGGCCACCAGCAACCGCGACCTGCCCAAGGCCATTTCCCGGGGGGATTTCCGCCAGGACCTCTTCTTCCGGCTGAACGTGCTGCCGATCCACCTGCCCCCGCTGCGGGATCGGTTGGAGGACGTCCCGACGCTGGCGGGGCACTTTGTGAGTGAAATCGCGCGCCGGGACGGGAAGGGCGAGGTTTCGTTCACGCCCGATGCGCTGGCGGTCTTGAGCGGGTACCACTGGCCCGGGAACGTGCGGGAACTGCAGAACATCTGCGAACGTGCGGTGGTTTTGAGCAAAGATGGTCGGATCGATCGCGATCTGGTGGAACCGTGGTTGTTGCAGGGCAACGCGGGGATGAGTCTGGATGCGCCGGGGATGAACGGTTCGCAGTCTTCTGAAAGCCTGCGGAACCTCAACGGCTCGGTGAACGTGAACGGTTCGCACGGCGGCCTGACCGAGGTGAAACCCGGACCCCAGGCGACGGTCGTGCCCATCATGGACCGTCTTTTAGAAGATATCGAGCGGGACGCGATCATCTCGACCTTGCAGCGGTTCCGCGGGCACCGTCAGAAGACGGCCCACGCGCTGGGCATCGGCGTGCGCACGCTCGGGTTGAAACTTAAGAAATGGAAGAGCGAGTCGCTGGTGGATGTGGAACTCTGATTGCGGAGGGTGATGTATGAGCGAGATCGGATCATCCGGCGCGGTGCCCGCACTCGAGAAGCTCATGAGCTTTGCCGGTCAGCGGCAGCGGCTCATCGCGCACAACATCGCGAACATTTCCACGCCCAACTTCAGGCAGATGGATGTGTCGGTGTCGGGGTTCCAGCAGGCGCTGGGACAGGCAATCGACCGCAAGCGTGACCGCGGTGGGGCGGGGGATTTGGAGATTCAGGAGACGTCCGAACTGGAGATTGATGCGCAGGGCGGGCTGATTTTGCGCCCCGGAACGAACGGACCCGGCGTTCTTGCGCATGATCGGAATAACCGGGATCTTGAGACGCTCATGAAGGATCTGGTGGAGAACGCGGCGACCTATCGGTTGGCCTCGGATTTGCTGCGTTCGAGGTTTGAGATCCTGCGTTCGGCGATTGCGGAACGCGTGTAAGACGAGATCGCACGGCTCTGGAGAGCCGTGCCACCAAGAAGAAGTTGAAACACCATGTACGGCGCACTGGACATTTCGACCTCGGGGATGATGGCGCAGAAGGTTCGGCTGGATGTCGCCTCGGCGAACATCGCCAACGCGGACGCGCTGCTGGACTCACAGGGGCGGCTGAATCCGTATCGGGCTCGGCGGGTGATGTTCGAGGCGGCGAGCGAGGGTGCGCAGGCGGGTGAGCAAGCCTTTGGTGTGCGGGTGGCAAGGATTGAACTGGATCCCACGCCGGTGCAGCCGGGGGAGTGGGACCCGTCGAGCCCGTACGCGTTTAAGGATGGCCCGTTCAAGGGGTATGTGGCGCGGACGAACGTGAACACGGTGACCGAAACGGTCAACGCGATGGAGGCGGTGCGGGCGTACGAGGCGAACGTGATGGCGGCGGAGGCGACGAAGCAGATGTTCGCCGCGGCGCTGCGGTTGATCGCGTGAGCGGGTGCGTGGCGGTCTGGGGGAGTTGGTAAACTGGTTTGAGGGATGTCCGGCGGTGGAAGAGCCGGTGGAATGAAGACGCAGGTGCTTGGTTCTGGAGAGCCGAGCGACCTGAAGACAGGGCGAGTGGCGTATGGCGGATCAGATTGGCAAAGTCGGCGCGAACGTGAACCCGCTGGCGGGGTTGAACGGCGTGCAGGGCGTGGGCGCGGGCGGGCAGGGTGGCACGACGGCGGGTGGTGCGTCGTTCAAGGACTCGCTGGTGAAGAACCTGGAGAAGTTGAACGAGGCGCAGCAGGAAGCGACGGCGGCGGTGGAGGATCTCGCGGCGGGGCGGCGCGGTGATGTTGAGAATGTGCTGCTGGCGACACAGAAGGCTGACCAGGCGTTCCGGATGGCGCTGGCGGTTCGCAACAAGGTGCAGGCGGCGTACGACGAGCTGAAGCAAGTCAGGATCTGAGACAGGGCCAAATGGCACAGGGCCACATGGCACATTCGGAAGGGCGTTGGGCGGGTTGATTGGCCGGGGGTGGACTCATTGATTTGGCTTGCTGTGCCATGTGGCCATGTGCCATGTGCGATGTGGCCGAGGGCTGGGGCATTTTTTGATCGCAAGCGTGAGAAGCGGCAGTTCCTGCGCGGTGCGCAGCGGGTGCGGATTTTTTCTGCGCGTGCTTCAAGCCAGAGCGGGGAGGTAGCCGACTTCATGGACCTCGGGTGAGATCTTTGGGATCTTGCCGACGGAGCCCGCGCGAGGATCGTGCGGCGGAAGCCCAGGAGGATGGCGCATGGGCCGGCTGAGGGCCGCCTTTGAAACGATCGGGAAGCAACTGGGCACCCTGCCTCTGGCGGGGAAGCTGCTGTTCGCCAGCTTCGGCGTGATCATCGTGATGGCGCTGCTGCTGGTGGCGGTGCAGTCGTCGAAGCAGTCGCTGGTTGAGCTCATGCCCGGGGCGACGCCCGAGGATCAGGTGCGGGCGAAGGACGCGCTGGACACCTTCGGCATCGCGTACAAGATGGAGAACGGGCGGCTGATGGTGGCGCCCGATATTCAGAGGCGGGCGCTGGGCATGCTGGGCGAGGCGGGGAAGCTCCCTCAGAACACGCAGATGCTCTTCAGCAACCTGCTGCAGCAGAACAACTGGATGGACTCGCGCTCGCAGACGGAGTTCAAGCAGAACCAGGCGCTGAACAACGAGCTGTCGCTGATCATCGGGAACTTCCGCAATGTCGAGAGCGCCCGCGTGCTGATCGATGCGCCGGAGCCGGTGGGGATCGGGATGGCATACCGCAAGCCCACCGCCTCGGTGGCGCTGACGATGAAAGCGGGCAAGTCGCTCGATCGCGAGATGGTCGACGCGGTGGCGGCGATGGTCGCGGGGGCGCGGGCGGGGCTCTCGGTCACGGACGTGAAGGTGATCGATCAGACGTCGGGGCGGCAGTACACGGCGCGATCGGCGGCGGACTATCGCTCGGGCGATTATCTGGAGCTGGTGGCGAAGATCGAAGAACGCGTGCAGAGCAAGGTGCTCGACGCGGTTTCGTACATCCCCAAGGTAATCGTGGCGGTGACGGCGCAGGCGGATGTGACGCGGGTGACGAGGGTGACCAACTCGGTGCTGCCGCTGGGGAAGGGCTCGGTGAAGACCGAGACGCGGGAGACGTCGAAGGAGACTTCGGATACCACGGGCGGGCCCGGCGCGGAGCCCGGGTTGCGGTCGAACACCGGGGACGACATCAACAGGGGTGGTGGCAGCGGGAGTGCGGGTCGCTCGACATCGAGCAACAGCGATACGGAGTTCGAGGTGGCGATGGGGCGTGAGAACATGACCGTCGCTGATCCGAAGGGCTTCCCGACGAAGATCAACGTGGTGATCTCGATCCCGCGTGAGTATGTGGCGATGCTGCTCAAGCAGGAGAAGGCAACGGCGGGTGCGGGGGGTGGTGGTGGGGGAGGG
>JAVTWO010000073.1:0-613 GCA_032229765.1 Phycisphaerales bacterium
CCTTGATCACCACCGCCAGATCGTGAAGGGCCGAGCCGGGGAAGAAAATGGTTTGCAAGAGCGGCGCGCTGACCTCGGCATTGAGGACCGTCCCGCCTTCGAGCATGTTGCGGAGAGAGGTTTCGCGCTCGACGACCATGATCGCGCCGAACTTGGCGCGGGAGAGGTACTTCGCAGCTTTGACAATCTCCTCGACCGCGCGCGTCTCAGGCTCAATCCGCCGACGCAGGAACGAAAAGTCACCCGCCCGCATCATCGCCCGGCGCAGCTCGGGCTGGAAGATCACCAGCAGCGCCAGGATCACCACGGGGAGCACGCTGTCGTACAAGAACCCAACCCGCTGGAAACTCTCCCTCGCACCCAGCACGCGGATCAGCAGCGTCGCGATCAGGAACAGATAGAACGCCAGCTTCACCGACCGCGGCGCCCGGGCCGAGGCAACAAACCGCACGAACAGATAGACCACGATCCCGATCACGGCCAGCTCGATGCCCACCTGCCACCAGGAGTAGCCCACGAGCCGTTCGCCGATCTGTCGGATGCGGTCGATCATCGCGTCCTTCGAGGGGGGGAGGGGGGGGAGGGGTCTTTGGGGACAGGTCGGTGGGTGAGG
>JAVTWO010000073.1:623-10933 GCA_032229765.1 Phycisphaerales bacterium
CCCCCCCGCCCCGCGAGGCGCCCGGCCCCTACCCGCGGCGCCCCCCCGGCGCGGGGCCCGGCCGGCCGGGGTCTTTGGGGACAGGTCGGTGGGTGAGGGTTCAACGATCGGGACAGAGCGCCGACTTCGGCGCGGGTGATGAGCGGAGGTGTGTACCGGGCTCACCTTCGCCCCGCGCACGAGTTTAGATTCAAAGCCGCGCCGGTTCCTCAGGATACGATCGGCTTTCTTCCGCCCGTTCCTTCGCTCTGTCTGCACAATGCCCTTCAAGGTCGTCAGCTTCGAGTCCACACCCAACCCGCACGCCCTGCGGTGCGTGCTCGATGCGCCGCTGCCGGCGCTACCGATGCAAGCCGCATCACCCCAAGCATCGGGCGCGCCCGAGGGCGGCGCACGCTCGTACCGCGACGCTCAGCAGGCGCGGGGCGATGCCGCCGCGGAGGCGATGTTCTCGGTCCCGGGCGTGGTGGGCGTGATGATCCGCGAGGGGTGGATGACCATCAGCAAGGCCCCCACCGCCAAGTGGTCGGCCGTGCGCTCCGGCGTGGAGAAGGCCCTTGCCGCCCTCTAAACCACGGTCTGGCGCCAAACCGCCCACAGCGCGCTCACGCTCCGCCGCACGCCGATCCGCCGCTGCCCTTCCCGATCACCCCCCCACTTCAACCGACCCGTCGCCGCAGATGATCTCACGGGCACTCGAAGCCTGGTTCAAAGTCGCGGCTCGCGATCTGCCCTGGCGTACTTCGCCGCGCGATCCGTACCACGCGCTGGTCGCGGAGACGATGCTGCAGCAGACGCAAGTCTCGCGCGTCATCCCCGCGTACCTGCGGTTCATCAATCGCTTCCCGGACGTGCGCTCGCTCGCCTCTGCACCCATCGAAGAGGTTTTTGGCTTGTGGTCGGGGCTGGGCTATTACCGTCGTGCCCGCAATCTCCATGCCGCGGCTTCCGTGATCGTCCGCGACTTCAACGATCGCGTTCCCAGCGCCGTGAACGACCTGCTCAGACTCCCGGGCGTCGGGCGCTACACCGCCGGCGCCATCGCCTCCATCGCCTTCAATCAACCCGCGCCCATCGTCGACGGCAACGTCAAACGCGTCCTCCTCCGCCTCCACGGCACCGACCTCGAACCCGACGCCAAAGCCACCACCGACTGGTCTTGGACCGTCGCGGAAAAGCTCGCGGCAGCTGCGAGAAACCCGGGCGCGACCAACGAATCGCTGATGGAGCTCGGCGCGACGGTCTGCCTCCCGCCGCCGGCGTCGCCCGCGTGCGACCGCTGCCCGCTGAAGGACTCCTGCAAAGCCTTCGCGCTGGGCCTGACTACGCAGATCCCTCGACCCAAGAAACGCTCCGCCGTCAGCGAACTTTTCTGCGTCTCGATCATCCTCCGCGACAAGCAAGGGCGGCTCATGATCGAGCAGCGCCCCAGCACAGGGATGTGGGCCGGCCTTTTTCAGTTGCCCACCCTCGAATCCACCGACGATTGGCCCGCGCCGGACGAGCTGCAAACGTTCGTCCAAATCCGCGGCGGCACCCTCAGCCCGGCCGATCTCGCCTCCCCTGTCCTTGAGTTCACACACCAGACCACCCACCGCACCGTGCGTTTCAAGGTCGTCCAGGCACAGCTTTCACCGTGCAATCGGAAACAGGCCGGTCGAACGTGGATCGCGAAATCCGATCTCTCCGCCCTGGGGGTTTCCAGCGCGCACAAACGGGCCATCACCGCGGCTTTTCAGATGCACGGCGGGCTCTTTTCTGTATGAATGACCAACCGTGTGCGCGGAAACGTGTCCGCCGCGTCTCCGACCATCGTGTAGACTGGAGCGATCGTGAAGCTCGCGGTGATCATCCCGGTGTATAACGAAGAGCAGCTCGCCCCGCGTTTGCTCGAAAAGCTGCTCCGCACGCCCGCCCCCGCGGCTCCCGTTCAAACCGACGAGCCCAACGCCCCCAGCGGGCACGTGCCGGTGGTCCGACGGATCTATGTCGTTGATGACGCCTCAGCCGACCGCACGCTGGAGGTGCTCAACCGCTTCGCGCAGAGCACCGAGAGCGGGACGGTCACGGTCCTTCGCCATGATCGCAACATGGGCAAAGGGGCCGCGGTGCGCACGGGGCTAACGGCGGCCCTTCGCGACGGCGCCGACCTGCTGCTGATCCAGGACGCGGATCTGGAGTATGACCCCGCCGACCACGCCCGGCTGGTAGCGCCGATCCTCGACGGACGGGCCGACGCGGTGGTCGGGACGCGTTTCGGCGGCGAGGCGCACCGCGTGCTCTACTTCTGGCACTATCTCGCGAACCGCTTCATCACGCTCTGCTCCAACGTGCTGACGAACCTGAACCTCTCGGACATCGAGTGCTGCCTGAAGGCCTTCACACGCGAGGTGGCGCAGCAACTGCAACTCAAAGAGGACCGATTCGGGATCGAGCCGGAGCTGGTGGCCAAGTTTGCGCGCGCGAAGGTGGGCCAGGGCCAAAGTCAAGGGCTGGAGCGCAAGCCGGCACGGATCTTCGAGGTCGCGGTGAGCTACGCCGGGCGGACGTACGCGGAAGGAAAGAAGATCGGCCCGAGCGACGGCGTCGCGGCGCTGTGGTGCATTCTGAAGTACAACGTGATCGAGCGATAAGCGGCGTGCGTTAACGCACGTACTTACGAACTGCGGTTGAGGAGTTCTTCCGCGGTGTGCCGGCCGCATTCCGGACAGCGGACTTCGTGGTTGATCGCCTCGATGCCTTTGAGGTCATACGTGCAGTGCGGGCAGCAGCCGGGCCTGTGGGATGCGCTGAGCTGGGGCATCTCGGCGCGTTCGAGCCCGTCGATGGCGAGCACCGCTCGGAGCTTCAGCCCCAGACCGCCCGTGCGGTCGATGATGCGCACCTCGGCGTTGTGCGTAACGCCCTGCTCATCGGTGAGCGTGAACCGGTGCGTGGCGTTGGTGCCCCACGACGACCACCACGCGCGCTTCGAAACCACCGCACCGTTGACCAGCACACTTTCACCACCAGCCGCTGACGGGCGAGCCTCGATGACGTGCCCCATCAGCTTGATGCGAAAGACGCTGGGCTGGCCGCTGGAGATGGAGAACCAGTCACGCTTTCCCATGGTGCGTGATGGTACGGGGTTGTTTCATTCATCATCCTGGCGGAGCTTCGCCACCACGCTGAAGTCCTCGAGCGTCGTGGTGTCCTGGGTGATCTTCTCGACCCCCGCGGCGACGTCGCGCAGCAGACGGCGCATGATCTTGCCGCTGCGGGTTTTGGGAAGTCCTTCGGTGAAGCGGACCTGATCGGGCTGGGCCAGCGCGCCGACCTCCTTGCGCACGTGGGCGATGAGTTCCTTGCGGAGTTCGTCGCTGGGCTGTTTGCCCGGGTTCTTGGCGTACCAGGTGCCGCGGAGGGTGACGAAGGCGCAGATGGCGTTGCCTTTCACTTCGTGCGGATAGCCCACCACCGCCGCTTCGGCGACGTAGGGGTGGCTCACCAGCGCGCTCTCGACTTCCATCGTGCCCAGCAGGTGACCGCTGACTTTGATCACGTCGTCGACCCGGCCCTGGACCCAGAAGTAGCCGTCTTCATCGCGGCGGGCGCCGTCGGCGGAGAAGTAGAGCGGCTGACCGGTCTTGGGGTCTTTCAGCCGACCGAAGTAGTTGGAGATGAAGCGTTCGCGGTTGCCGAAGACCCCGCGGAGCATGGAGGGCCAGGGCTTGCGGATGACGAAGAGCCCGCCCTTGTTCGCGCCGAGCTCTTCGCCCTGTTCGTTGACGATCGCGGCGTCGATGCCCAGCATGGGGACGGTGCACGAGCCGGGCTTGGTGGGGATTGCGCCGGGGATGGGGGTGCAGATGTGCCCGCCGGTCTCGGTCTGCCAGTAGGTATCGACGATGGGGCAGACCTCGCGACCGATGTGCTTGTGGTACCACATCCAGGCTTCGGGGTTGATCGGCTCACCCACGGTGCCCAGGATCTTCAGGCACGACATGTCGTGCTTGGCGGGCAGTTCGTCGCCCCACTTCATGAAGGTGCGGATGGCGGTGGGCGCGGTGTAGAAGTGCGTGACGCGGTGGCGGGCGATGATCTCCCAGAAGCGGTCGCCCTTGCCCCCTTCCATGGTGGGGAAGTTCGGTGCGCCCTCGTACATGAGGGTGGGGACGCGGTTCATCAGCAAGCCGTAGAGGACGTAGGAGTGACCGGTGATCCAGCCGATGTCGGCGGAGCACCAGAAGACCTGGCCGGAGTCGGGGAAGAGGTTGAAGGTGAGCCGGGCGGTCATCTGGACGAAGGTGAGGTAGCCGGCGGTGGTGTGGACGATGCCCTTGGGCTTGCCCGTGCTGCCCGAGGTGTAGAGCAGGAAGAGCATGTCCTCCGCATCCATTGATTCGCAGGGGCAGGCGTCGCCCGAAGCGCCCACGGCTTCATGCCACCAGTGGAACTTGGTTGCGCCGATGTGGCTTGCGCCGGTTTTGAAGCGCTCGCTGGGGGGCTGGTGCCCGGTGCGTTTGACCACGAGGACGTGGTTGATGATGTGCCCGTGGTTGGCGAGCTGGGTGACGGACTCTTCGACGTTTTTCTGCAGCGGGACGATGTCGCCCCGGCGGTAGCCGCCGTCGGCGGTGATGATGACCTTGCTGTGGGCGTCGATGGCGCGCTCGGTGATGGCGTGGGGGGCGAAGCCGCCGAAGATCACGGAGTGGGCGGCCCCGATGCGCACGCAGGCGAGCATGGCGATGGCCAGCTCGGGGATCATGGGCATGTAAATGGTGACGACGTCGCCCTTCTTCACGCCCAGGGCCTTCAGCGCGCTGGCGCACTTGCTGACTTCGAGCTGCAGCTCGCGGTAGGTCAGTCGGCGGATCTCGGGCTCTTTGGCGTAGGCGCTGCTGCTGGAGGGGTGGCCGGTGCGCGGGGCGACGGGCTCGCCTTCCCAGATGATGGCGACCTGCTCGCCGTGACCGGCTTGCACGTGGCGGTCGACGCAGTTGTAACAGGCGTTGGTCCGCCCGCCGACGAACCACTTCGCGTCGGGGGCTTCCCAATGACAGACGGAGTGGAAGGGCTCGAACCAGTCGAGGCGCTTGGCCTCTTCGCGCCAGAAGGATTCGGGATCGCGGACGCTGGCCTGGTGCAGGGCCTTGTATTGCTCGAGGGATTCGATGTGCCAGCGATCAAAGCCGAGTTGCTTGGCGGGTTTGGGGTTGAAGACGCGTTTCTCCTGAAGCAGGACGCTGGTGGCTTGGTCGCTGGTGGACATGCGTGGCGGCTCCGTTGAACGAAAAAGATGCCCGGAAGAGACGTTGATCAGGCTGAACACACAAAGCGGCGGCGGGTTGAACAGGGTGTTTCAAACCGGCGCTCGACCCGACGCGCGGACGGCCCGTCGGGTTGAGCAGTGTACCAAGATGTCGTCTATTGCAAGTCGGTTGTCGGCTGAAAGGGCGGAAATCGTGGGCCGACGGCGGGCGGTGGGCGGATTGGGACTTGATCCGCTGGGCGGTTCAATGACCGGGCGGAAACGCCCCCCGTTTGCGGGGTATTGCGTGATTCGAGGCGTTGAAGGGGCGGAAACACTTACGGAATAAACGACAAGGAAGTAGTGTGATCAGGCCGGGCGTTCGCCCGATGGATGTTCCTTGACCGCTGAGTGCGGCCGGTTGGTTCCCGTTCACACAGGAGACAGCACGATGAGTCAAACCCCGCAGGTGGAGAGCCGGCAGAACCTCTCCACGATTATCGCCGCATCGAGCGCCGGGACGCTGATTGAGTGGTACGACTTCTACATCTTCGGGTCGCTGGCCTTCACGATCTCGGAGGTCTTCTTTCCCAAGGGCGCGGGGGCGGCGGGTTTGCTCAGCACGCTGGCAACGTTCGCCATCGGGTTCGTCGTCCGCCCGTTCGGGGCGCTGATCTTCGGCTACCTCGGTGACAAGATCGGACGCAAGTACACGTTCATGATCACCCTGCTGCTGATGGGCGGGGCGACGTTCGCCATCGGGCTGCTGCCGGGGTATGAGACCATCGGCTGGGCGGCACCGGCGCTGCTGATCGTGCTGAGATTGGCGCAGGGTCTTGCACTCGGCGGCGAGTACGGCGGCGCAGCCACGTACGTCGCGGAGCACTGCCCCGACGGTCAGCGCGGGTATTGGACGAGCTGGATCCAGACCACCGCGACGCTCGGGTTGTTCGTCTCGCTGGGCGTCATCCTCGTCTGTCGGCGGACCTTGAGCCCCGAGGATTTCAACGCGTGGGGCTGGCGCATCCCGTTCTGGGTCTCGCTGTTCCTGGTGGCCTTCACGTACTACATCCGACGGAAGATGCACGAGTCGCCGCTCTTTCAGCGGATGAAGGCGAGCGGCAAGTCCTCGAAGAACCCGCTGAAGGAGAGCTTCGGGAACTGGACGAACCTGCGTCTGGTGCTGCTGGCGCTCTTCGGCGCCACGGCCGGTCAGGGCGTGGTGTGGTACACGGGTCAGTTCTACGCGATGAACTTCATCAAGGGGACCATCGGGGTTGATGCGTTCCAGGCGGAGGAGATCATCTCGGTGGCGCTGGTGCTGGGCACGCCGTTCTTCATCGTGTTCGGGGCGCTGTCGGACAAGATCGGTCGTAAGGGCATCATGCTGACGGGGTGCTTGTTGGCGCTGGTTGGGTACTACCCGATCTACCAGGCGAAGCTGAGCGTGAAGTCGCAGTACGACGGCGAGGCGACGAAGCTCGTTTCGCCCGCGACGACGGCGGCGCCGACGGTGAAGACCACCCCCGCCGACGCGGCAAAGAACATCAAGGAAACCACCGTCACCACGACGATCACCACGGAGACGTACAAGGACAAGACCGTCCGCACGATCAAGAAGGAAGAAACGAAGATCGCCGGCGACGAGAAGCCGACGGTGAAGGAGACCAAGACGCTGAAGTTCGAGAGCTTCACCGCGCCCACGGCGATGTGGCTGACGTTCCTGGTCTGGGTGCAGGTGATCTTTGTGACGATGGTCTACGGGCCGATCGCGGCGTTCCTGGTTGAGCTCTTCCCCACGAAGATCCGGTACACGAGCATGTCGCTGCCGTACCACATCGGCAACGGCGTCTTCGGCGGGATGGTGCCGTTCATCGGGCAGTTGCTGATCGAAGGGACGAAGCAGCCGCTGGCGGGGCTGTGGTACCCGATGGGCGTTTGCGCCGTGACGCTCGTGGTCGGGACGCTGCTGGTGCGTGAGCGGCGGAACGTGCGGATGCACGACGAGCATTGAGTCGCGCGGGCGAACGGGTCGCGATCACTCAGCACACAAAGACCGGGCCCCGGAGCGTGAACTCCGGGGCCCGTTTCGTTTGTGTTTGCGTGCGTGGATGACCTTGGCGTTTCGATCAGATCGTGCTTTCGGTCACGCGCAGGACTTCTTCGACGCTGGTCTTGCCCGCGGCGGCTTTCTTCAGCCCGTCGGCGCGGAGGGTGACCATGCCGCGTTCGGCGCACAGGCGGCGCAGCTCGGCGACGTTCGGATTCCGCACGACGATGTCGCGGAGCTGGTCGTCAACCATCAGCAGTTCGTAGATACCCACGCGGCCTGAGTAGCCGCTGTTCCGGCACTTGTCGCAGCCCTTGCCCGACCAGAGCTTCTCAGTCGAGAGGCCCTGCATCGCGAGGAACTCCTTCATCTCTTCGCTAGGCTCTTTCTCGAACTTGCAGTGCGTGCAGAGCTTGCGGAGCAGGCGCTGGGCGAGCACGCCGTTGACCGCGGCGGCAACGAGGAACGGCTCGAGCCCGATGTTCACCAGACGGGTGATGGAGCTGGGGGCGTCGTTGGTGTGCAGGGTGCTGAGCACCAGGTGGCCCGTCAGCGCGGCCTGCACGGCGGTGATGGCGGTTTCCTGATCGCGGATTTCGCCCAGCATGATCACGTCGGGGTCCTGACGCAGCAGGGCCTTGAGGGCCTTGGCGAAGGTCATGCCGATCTTGTCGTGCATCTGCGTCTGGGTGATGCCGTCGAGGTGATACTCGATGGGGTCTTCGACGGTGGAGATGTTCATCGAGGCTTTGTCGAGCGTGCGGAGCGATGAGTAGAGCGTGGTGGTCTTACCCGAGCCGGTGGGACCAGTGACGAGGACGATGCCGTGCGGGGCGTTGATGATGCCCTTCCAGAGCTGCAGCGTGTCCTCGTCGAAGCCCAGGTCTTCGAGCTTCACGTTGATCGACCGCGTATCGAGAATACGCATGACGGTCTTTTCGCCGTAGCCGGTGGGAAGTGTCGAGACGCGGAGGTCGAGCTTGCGCCCGCCGACCTGGCAACGGATGCGGCCGTCCTGCGGGAGGCGGCGTTCGGAGATGTCGAGGTTCGCCATGATCTTCAATCGGCTGGTGATCGCGGCGCTCATGGCGGCGGGCGGCTGCATCATCTCGTAGAGCTCGCCGTCGATGCGGAAGCGGACCTTCATCTTTTTGTCGGCGGGCTCGACGTGGATATCGCTGGCGCCTTCCTTCACCGCCTGCTGGATGATGTAGTTGACGTAGCGGATGACGGGGTTCTCGCCCGCGGCTTTCTCAAGGTCGACTTCCTGGTCGGTCTTCTTCTCGACCTGAACGTCGCCCTCCTGCACGGAGCTGAGGATGTCGTTGACGTCGTCTTCCTGCTCTTTCACCGGGCCGCCGATGATCTCCAGCGCGCCGCGGACTTCAAAGGCGGTGACGAGCACAAGCTTCACGGCCTGCACGCCGAGCCGCCTGCGAATCTCATCAACAAGGAAGACATCGTCAGGGCGCACGACGCCGATGACGGTGCGGACGCCTTCCTGACGCAGCGGGAGCACGAGGTGCTGCTTGCAGAACTCCACGGTGAGTCGCTGGGTGAGCTTGCCGTCGAACCCGCCTTCGAGACCCTTGTTCAGGTCGATGTGCTCGAAGGGCATGCCCGCGAGCTGCGCGATGCACTCCTGGATCTTTGCTTCGACGGCACCCTGCTCGACAAGCACTTCAAGCAACCGACGGCCGGGCGTCTGGCGCATGATCTGCTGCGCGGCGCCGATCTGTTGCGCGGTGGCTGCGCCGCTGTTGAGCAGGAGCTCGGTGAGTTCGTTGTTGCTCAGCGGGCTTTGCTGATTCGCGGTGTCGGGGCTGTAGATCTCGCTGAGGGCCTGACCGACGCCGGGGACCGCGTCCGACGACGCGGGGGTGTTCTGCGGCACGAGCAGTTCGCCAGTGCTGTCCGTGGCGCCGGGTGTGATGCTCTTCGAGCCGGGTCGCTGACCCGAGGGCATGGTGGGCAAGAACGATCCGCCCGGCTGACCCGGCGTGCGGTCGGCTGGCTTGCGACCTGCGCCCTGCTGCTGATCGGCGGGGCTCATGCCCGGGGCGAAGATCGTCGGGCCCGCGGCGGCTTCGGGTCCAGGGAGGAACGGCGTGGGCTTGGCCCGCGGGCGCGCGGTGCCCGGCGTGCCGTCGGCCTTCGACGGGTCGATCCCCAGCTCGTTCAGGATGTCGTCGATGTCGAGTTTCTTCACGTTCTGGGCTCCGCCTCTCTCGCTGAGCGTTCGTTCAACGCCTCGCGAGCCTGATCAGCATCACTTCAGACCTTCGGCCATTTCGATGACAAAGACCTTGCCGTCGGCTTCGATCTCGGCCGACCGACCCGCGATGGACTTGACGACGAAGTACTTCCCGACGCTGTCGCCCACGCGGTAGACCTCGCCGTTGATCCGAGCCAGCGGGACGCGGCCGCCCATCACGCCCTGCAGCTTCATGCCTTCGAGCGCCGACTTGATGTTCTTCTCCCGGTCGGCGCGCTCTCGCGCCATGCGTTCGGCCAGACCGCGGGCGGCGGCCTTGCCCTTCGCGTCCGGATCGTCGGTGCTCGCGGCTTGGGTCGCCTCGGTCACGCCCACCGCGTACGCGATGATGAAGGGGTTCTTGCGGAGCTTGTCGGGCGGGACCTGGTTGGTCGTACGGGCCGCACCGATCTCCGCCAGCAGCGACTCCTGTGTCGCGATCATCATCGGGCTCTGCTGCGGGATCTGCGAGGCGAGCTTGTCGTCGGCGGCGGCGAACTTGGGCCCGAGGCCCAACTGACGCATGCCCACGAGCATCCCAGCGCCGGCGAGGATCGCCACCGCGGTCACCACGGGCCCGAGTCGGATCGAGCGTTTGGGCGTGCCGGTGTCCATCGCGTCGAGCATGGGAGGCAGAGCGGCGGGAGGACCGCCGCCGCCCGCGCCGCCCAGGACCGCGAGGGTGTCTTCGCCCGAAGCGCCGGTGGTGTTGTTGACGTTGTTCTGGCTCACTGTTTCCCTCCGGCCGAGGCCTGCGCCGACTTGCCCTTTTC
>JAVTWO010000074.1:0-67507 GCA_032229765.1 Phycisphaerales bacterium
GCCCAGCACCGCGATGAGCGACGGGGCGACGATGCTGAAGCCGGAGGTTGCCAAGCGGGTTCTGGCGGAGGCGGCGGCGATCCGGCGTGGTTTGAGCGGGGTGTGAGAAGAGGATGGGGAGAGGGGTGGGTGATCGATGAAGGCGAAGTCAGGTGAGGGGGGTGGGGTTGAACTGGGGGTGGGAGGGCTTCTACGCTGTCCCATGGAAGCCAAAGCACTTTCAGGCGTGAACGGGGCGAAGGTCGGTGGTGGCGGGTTGGGCGGGGCTGGTGCGTTGAGCGAAGGGGCGGGGCCGATCCCCGGCGTCGATCAGAAGATCGTGCTGGAGGCGATCACGTTTGACGACGTGCTGCTGCTGCCGCGGTACAGCAATGTGGTGCCGACGGAGGTGAACACGACGACGCAGTTGACGGGGCGGATCAGGCTGAACATCCCGCTGGTGTCGGCGCCGATGGACACGGTGACGGAGAGCGCGCTGGCGATTGCGCTCGCGCAGGAGGGCGGGCTGGGGGTGATTCATCGGAACTTGACCCCCGAGGTTCAGGCGCGGGAGATCATGAAGGTCAAGCGCTCGGCGAACGGGATCATCAGCGATCCGATGACGCTGAGCCCCGAGGACGCGGTGAACAAGGCGCGTCAGCTCATGGGGCGGTACCACGTTTCCGGGTTCCCCGTGACGGAGGGCGGTGCGGCGAAGGGGAAGGTGATCGGGATTCTGACCCGGCGCGATCTGAAGTTCGTTGAGAACGACACGACCACCGTGGGCGAGGTGATGACCAAGAGCGGGCTGGTGACCGCGCCGGCGGGCACGACGCTTCAGGAAGCGGAGCGGATTCTCAACAAGCACAAGATCGAGAAGCTGCTGCTGATCGACGGGAAGGGGAACCTCGCGGGGCTGGTGACGATGAAGGACATCGATCGGCTCAGCCAGTTCCCGCAGGCGTGCGTGGATTCGCGCGGGCGGCTGCGGTGCGGGGCGGCCATCGGGGTGGATCACTACGAGCGGGCGGAGGCGGCGGTGGCGGCGGGGGCGGACGTGCTGGTGGTGGATACGAGCCACGGGCACAGCGAGAACGTGCTGCGGACGGTGCGGACGCTGAAGAGCAAGTTCGACATCGACGTGATCGCGGGGAATGTCGCGACGGCGGAGGGTGCGGCGGCCTTGGTTGAAGCGGGTGCGGACGCGGTGAAGGTGGGGATCGGGCCCGGGAGTATTTGTACGACGCGGGTGGTGACGGGCGTGGGCGTGCCGCAGTTGAGCGCGATCATGAGCGCGGTGGCGGGGGTGAATGGGCGAGCGGTGGTGATTGCCGACGGCGGGGTTCGTCAGTCGGGGGATATCGCCAAGGCGATCGCGGCGGGTGCGGGGGTGGTGATGATGGGTTCGCTGTTCGCGGGGCTGGATGAATCGCCGGGCGAGCTGGTGATTCGGCAAGGGCGGCGGTACAAGAGCTATCGCGGCATGGGCAGCGAGGGGGCGATGAACGCCGGGAGCGCGGACCGGTATGGGCAGGGGTTGGATGGGCAGAAGAAGGTGAAGTTTGTTCCCGAGGGTGTGGAGGGGCTGGTGGCGTACCGCGGGCCTTTGAGCGAGTTTGTGTACCAGATGGTCGGCGGGCTTCGCGCGAGCATGGGGTATGTGGGGTGCTCGACGATCGGGCAGATGCAGCGCGAGGCGCGGTTCTGCAAGGTCAGCGGGGCGACGGTGGTTGAGAATCACCCGCACGACATCCGCCTGACGAAGGAATCGCCCAACTACCTGGTTGCGCAGGCGGGGAACGAATGAGCACGCTGCGGACAGCCTTGCACGCGGTGAACGTCGTGGCGCTGGGGGTGTGGACCGGCGCGATGGTCATGACGGGCGTGGCGGCGGCGGTGACGTTCCCCACGGTCAAGGCGCTGGCGCCCAAGGCCGGGGCGGGGTTTGAGAACTACACGGGCGAGCACTGGCGGCTGATCGCAGGAAAGGTCGCGGGGAAGCTCTTTGTCATCAGCGACATCGTCCAGTTCTCGTGCGCGGCCTTGGCGGTGGTGACGCTCGGGGCGCTCGTCGGCGGGAGCCTGACCAAGGGCAAGCTGGGGCTGCCCATGCTGCTGCGCGTGGGGACGCTGGCGATCGCGTGCACGGTGCTGGGCGGGTGGCTGCTGCTCTACTCGCCCTCGATGTACGAGAACCTGCGCGGGTATTGGGATGCGGCGCAGGCGGGTGACAACGCCAAGGCGGCGACGTTTCAGGCGGCCTTCGACGCGGCGCACGGCACGGCCAGCACGCTCATGATCACCTGCACGCTCGCGGCGCTCGGCGCGCTGGTGGCGGCGGCGATCGATCGGCACTTCAGCCATGAACAGGAAGCGACGCTGTGAAGCGGGGCGGCACGGCGAAGACGCGCGGCGCGAAGGCCGAAGAAACTCTGGAGCCGATCGGGTTTGATCTGCCGCGCGTGACGGAGGCTTCGCGGGCGCGGGCGTTGGCGTTGTATGAGGCGCTGCTTGAGGCGTATCCGGATGCGCACTGTGAGCTGAACTATTCGACGCCGCACGAGTTGCTGGTGGCGACGATTCTGTCGGCGCAGGCGACGGACGTGAGCGTGAACAAGGCGACGCCGGCGTTGTTCAAGGCGTTTCCGACGCCGTCGGATTATGCAGCAGCGGGAGCGGCGGGGATTGAGCCGTACATCCGGACGATCGGGCTGTACCGCAACAAGGCGAAGTCGGTGTTTGAGGCGATGAAGCAGATCGTGGAGAAGCACGGCGGCGAGGTGCCGCGGACGATGCGGGAGTTGCTCGAGTTGCGTGGCGTGGCGCGGAAGACGGCGGGGGTGGTGCTGGGCAACGCCTTCGGGATCAACATGGGCGTGGTGGTGGACACGCACGTGCACCGGCTGAGCCAGCGGCTGGGGCTGGTGAAGCCCGGGACGAATGTGATGCAGACGGAGCGGCGGCTGATGGCGCTGCTGCCGCGGGAGAAGTGGTGCATGGTGTCGCACCTGCTGATTTTTCACGGGCGGCGGTGCTGCAAGGCGCGGGGCGGTGCGTGCGCGACGTGCGACGATAAGCCGGCGGAAGAGCTGGCCGCGGGCGAGCGGTTGTGCGCGAAGTTTGGCGTGGCGTGCGAGTTGCGGATTCGGGGCAAGGGTCAGTAAGGGGCAGGATTCAACGCGGAGTTCGCGGAGCACGCGGAGGAAGACGGAGGGGAAGGCGGGGACTGATTTTTCAACGAAGACAGGGAAGGAAGGGAAGGAAGGTTTGGAAGGGGTGATGTGGTGGTTTGGGTGTTGGGTTGGTGCGATGGCACAGACGCGTGGCCGATTCGGCTGGCTTCGGTTGGGGGCGCTGAGATGTTGCGGTGAAGGGCATTCAGCGGTGCGAGGTCATCGCTGATTCCTCGGGCGATTTGGGCTGCTGAACTGGTGCCCAGTGCCCAGTGCCTGATGCCTACTTCATCAATATGCCCGGCGGGAGTCGAACCTGCAACCTTCGGCTTCGGAGGCCGACGCTCTATCCAGTTGAGCTACGGGCACGCTGGGGCGATGCTACGGGGCGTTGCGAGCGGATTCAAGCGTCGGACGGGGTGTTCGGGGCTGGTTTTGTGCGGGCGATCGCGGGTGAATGGCGTTCGATCACATTCAGTTGCGGGCGGCGGCCTTGCCCCCGCCGGCGCCCCGGTCGCGGTTGGATTCGATGAAGACGTCGACGACCTGACCGGGGAAGAGGCGGGCCTTGGGGGTGGTTTTGATGGTGAAGAGGACTTCGATCACGCGGGTGTCGACGCGTTCGATGGTGGAGCCGGTGAGTTCGGCCTTAGGCTGGGCGAGGGGTTCGACCCAGAGCCATTGGAGGTCGAGGGACTCGCCGGCGACGCCGCGGATTCGCGCGGTGCCGCGGGCGTTGTCGATGAGGAGCGGGGCGTCTTCTTCGTCGACGCGTGCGCGGACGCGGAGACTCGAAAGGTCGCCGATGACGAAGGGCGCCTGCGAACCGGCGGCAGAGGAAGAGGTTGAGTACTGCCCGGGCTCGATGTTGCGCTTCAGCACGGTGCCGGTGATCGGGGCGCGGACGGTCAGACGGTCGATGCGGAGCTGGATGGAGGCGATCTCGGCGCGGGCCTGATCGAGCTGCGACTGCGCGACTTTCAGATCCGGGGCCCACGCGCCGGCCTTTGCGAGCATGAGCTGGCCCTTCGCCTGATCGAGCTCCGCGGTTGCGATCTGCACCGCGTACTTGCGACGCTCGGTCTCGCTGGGGCTGACGGCCTGGTTGCTGGCTGCACGCTGCGTATCGGCGAGCAGGTCCACCGCGTCGGAGAGGCGGGCCTTGGCACGCGCCACGGCGGCTTCCCACTGCGGCAGTTCCTCGGCGCGGGGCTGGGCCTTGAGGGCTTCGAGTCGCGCGAGGGCCACGCCCTCGGCGGCGCGGGCACGCATCAGTTCGGACTCCAGCACGCGGGTGTCGAGCTTGAAGAGCGGCTCGCCCGCTTGCACGGTTTGCCCCACGGCTTTGTAGACCTCGGTCACCACGCCCGACTCGGTGGCGGCGACAGGGATGTTGCGCGAGGCGGCCTCGATGGTGCCGGCGGCGGCGATGCCCTGCGCGAAGGGGTTGATCGAGGGCGGAGCCGCGGGAGGCGGGACGATCTGCTGCTGCTGGCCCTCGGTGGAGACGGCGTACAGCGCCAGCGAGAGGCCCGAGATGGCGATGAGGATGGTGATGTACTTGATCATGGGATGAACCTGGAGAACGCAGAGCGGTTAACTCTTGAAGACCATCGCGGGTTCCATACGCAATACGGAGCGGAGGGAGAGGATGCTGCCGATGGCGATGCAGACGGCGGTGGCAACGAAGGAGCCCAGCAGCAGCCACCAGGGGAAGACGACGGCGAGCTCGGTGCCGGGCTTGCGTGAGAGGAGGGCGAAGAACCCGGTGAGGCCCACACCGACGCCGAAGCCGATGAGCCCGACCCACGCGGCCTGAAGCAGGACCATGCGCGCGAGGGTGAGGTTGGAGCAGCCCATGGCTTTGAGGACGGCGTAGTAGCGGCTGTTCTCGACGGTGAACTGGTAGAAGACGGTGGAGGAGACGGCGAGGCCGACGATGGCGCCGAGGAGGACGGTGATGCCGAAGTTGATGCCGATGCCGGTTTCTTTGAGGATGAAGCTGACGGTCTTGTCGCGCATCTGGTCGGGGGTGAATGCGGCGAGATCGGGGAGCGATGAGATCGCCTGCTGGACGGTCTTCACGTCGAAGCCCGGCTTCACGCGGACGAGGATGTAGGTCATCGAGTTGCGCCCCAGCGGGACGAACGTGACGGCCTGTTCGAAAGTCGTGTAGAGCAGCGCGGGCGAGTCGAAGCCCGATTTCGCCCGGCAGTAACCCACGACCACCGCCCGGCGGTCGTTGAGTTTCAGTTCGTCGCCGATCTTGACGTTTTCGAGCTTGGAGCGGGCGGACTCTTCGACGAAGACAGCGCCGTCGATCTTGAGGTCTTCGAGGCGGCCTTCGAGGATCTCGGGGGGCTGGCCGACCATGGTGGTGCGGTCGACGCCGACGAGGTTGACGAAGCGCTGGTTGCCCGAGGGGAGATCGCAGTTGACGCGGGCGTTGAAGAACGGCTCGGCCCATTCGACGCCCGGGACCGAGCGGACGCGGAAGAGGTCGGCGTCGGCGAGCGGGCGGGTTTCACTGACCCAGCGGACGAAGGGATCGCCGACCCAGAGATCGGGCTGGTTGACGTTTTGAAGTGGGCCGGTGGCGCGGACGAGCAGGCCCAGGAAGATCGCGCCCTGCTGGCTGATCAGCAGCACGGCAAAGGAGAGTCCCACCACGAGGGCGAGGTACTTTGGGCGGTCGCCCAGCAACATGCGAAGAGCGATTCGGAGCATGGTCGGGAAGAGCGTAGCGGCACGGCGGGGGCGTCAGCGGCGGGGCTGGCGACTCGCGGTACGATTCGGCAAAGAGCCTGAACGTGATCGCCAACGCGGAACGGACGGTTGCGCGGCGGCTGAGATGGTTGGTGTGATGGACCCCGGGGACAGGCCGCGGACGCGGAGGGGGTGACGCGGCGGACCTGTCAAAGCCACTTCAGGGATTTGAACCCTGGACCTACGCTTTACGAAAGCGTCGCTCTACCGCTGAGCTAAAGTGGCGGCGAGGAGAAGTATCGGCGCTCTGAGGGGCAATTTCCACCCCGCGGGGGTCTTCTGGTGCGGGGGTGGGCGATTGGGGCCGAACGGGAGGCGCAGGCCGCCGATATGCCCCACACTGCCGGGTCTTGAACCTGCGGCGGAAGGACGATTCGCCCGGATGTTCGTCTTTTTCACGGTTGATCCGCGTGCATAGACGGATGCGCGGGACCGGCGTTCAGGGCTTCTCGGACTTCTTTGCGCGCGCAGATTTGGGCTTTTTAACCTCGGGCTCGATGGCTTCGGGCGTGGCTGCGGTTTCGGGCTCTTTGGGCTCGGGCTTCACGCGGTCGAGCAGGAGTTTGCAGAGGCCCTTGTGGCGTTCGTTCGTATCCGGCGCCCAATCACCCGCGAGGATCCCCTTGATGATCTTGGCGATGGCTTTGTCGATTTTGGTGTGGTTGATGGCGGAGAGGTCGATGGTGCCGCGGAGGCCTTCGTGGAGGATCCAGTATTCGGCCGAGCCTTGGACGTGCCCGCTTGGGCCCAGGTCTTCGGGGAAGAGCTGGTCGAGGGCTTTGGCGTAGAGCCCGAGCTGCAGGTCGTCGTCCTTGGGCTTTTCGAGCTTGGTCCAGCGCGCGCCGGATTTGTAATCGATGATGCGGTAGCGGGTGGAGCCGTCGGGGGTTTCTTCGCGGTCGATGCGGTCGATCTTCGCGTCGATGATGTGCACGTGCCCGTCGAGGGCAAAGGGGATCGTCGCGGCGCGTTCGAGCTCGAGGATGTGGGCGTTGTCGTCGTGCAGGCGGGTGAAGAGCGTGCGGAGCTGGGCTTCGAGCTGCGCAAGCTCGTCGCGGTCCGGGGCGTGGCCCTTCGGGACGCTGCGCACAAACTCGGCCCGTGCGATGGCGATAAGCCGGTCGAGCGTGGGCTTGGGCTGGCCTTCGTTGTCCGCACCCGTCCAGAGGCGATAGAAACGCTCAAGGGCGGCGTGGGCGACGGTGCCCAGGATCGTCCGGTTGGTCTCGTCCTCGGGCATGCCCAGCACGTACCGCAGGAAGTAGCACATCGGGCAACGCTTGTACGCGTCGAGCTTTGAGTAGCTCAGCCTCAGCGGTGGCTTGGGACGCTGGAGCACCATGCCCGGCATTGAGAACAGCTCGCCCACGCTGGCGGCTTGCCCGGCGTGCAGCAGATCGTCGGGCGAGGCCATCGCCGCTCGGGCGCGGATGAACAGCGGCGCGAGGTTCGGGTACGCGTTCATCCACGCGGGGACGTCGTTGGCGGCGAAATCGTTCAGCGCGGCGATCTTCGCGGCGGCTTGCGTCAAGCGATCGGCGGCGGCCTGAAGGTCCTCAACGCGGCGCCCGGGCTGATCGATCGTGTCGAGCGCGTCGGCGACCTCGCGACGGGCCTCGTGCTTCAAACGCTGGACCACCTCTCGCTGCGTCTGTTCACGCTCGCGGGTGATGCTCCATTCGTCGGCCGGGACCATCGAGGCGGCGCGGAGGGCGTCGGTATCGGTCAGTCGCACGACCGAACGCCTCGCGGGCTCCTCGAGCGTCATCTCTTCGAAGTAGTTCTCGCCCTTCGAGCGGCCCTTGTTGGCTTTGCTCAGCACGACGAGACGACGCTTCGCACGCGTGCAGGCGACGTAGAACAATCGGCGTTCCTCGTCGGCTCGGGCCTGCGAGAGCTCTTCGGGCGTGCGCGAATCCAGGAACCCCGGCGGCTCTTCGATGGGTGTCGGCTCGGACTTTCGACTGCTGGGCCACTTGTTCGATGGCGAGACGCCCGGCACGAAGACGGTGTCGAACTCCAGACCCTTCGCGGCGTGCACGGTCATGAGCGTGACGGCGCCGCCTGGGCTGAGCGCGGGGCTTGACACGCTGGGATCTTCGTCATCGTTGGGCTCGTCGCTCTGCACGCCGTCGACCTCGCGCGGGGCCGAACGTTCGTCGTCGTCGTCGTCGTCAGGATCCGCGGCGACCTCGTCGCTGTGAACGATCTCGGCGGCGTAGTCGCGCATGAACTCGCGGAGCCCGCCGGGCGGGTCGAGGCGTTCTTGCCGGGCGGCGATGAAACGAAGCAGGGCGACGATGACGCTCACTCTTCGGGCACGCTCGCGCGCGGGGAGGATTTCGCTCGCGGCGACCGCGCTGGTGTGGACGATCCTGCGGAACATCTCGCTGGCGCTCTGTGTCAGGCACTCGGCGCGGAGGGTCTGGATCTCCTGGCAGATGCTTGCGAGATCCGCCGGCGCTTCGGGCTGCTGGGCGATCCAGGGCAGGAACGCGCCGGGGTCGGGGTTGGTCTCGGCGTCGAGCTCGTGCAGGTCGCGCAAACGCTCGTAGAGCTGCACGAGCCGCAGCGCCGTCTCGCCGTTCATCGAGACCGGTGCGCTGACGAGCAGGCTGATGACGTTGCTCCAGTTGCGTTCATCGAGGATCGCGTGGACCCACGCGAGGATCACGCGGACGGCGGGGTGATCGAGCTTTCGCGGGGCCTTGAGGCGTCGGACGGAGATGCCTTCGAGCTCGAGCGCTGCGGCGACGCGCGAGAGCTGCGCATGGGAGCGTGCGACGACCGCGTAGTCGTTGAGCGAGCGCTGGTGGTTGGCTCGCTGATCGGCGCGGATGATGGCCGCGATGACTTCGCCCGCTTTCGGATCGACGCTCAGGCCCACCGCCTCGACGCGGCCTTCGAGCTCTTCCTCTGAGCGCTGCTCAACGGGCGATTCGCACTGCCGAACGGTTTTGCTCGGGTCGAAGCGGTTGGTCACGCGCTCGATGGCGGCGTTGCTGACCGCGATGATGCGTTTGCCCGAGCGGTAGTTCTCTTCGAGCCGAACCTTCGTGTGAACGGGGTACCGGTTCGCGAAGGTCTCAAATGCACGGTCGTCGGCCCCGCGGAAGGCGTAGATCGACTGGTCGTCGTCGCCCACCACGCAGACGTCGGTGGTGCCGCTCGGCGGCAAAAGCAGGCTCAGCAACTCGATCTGCGAGCGGTTCATGTCCTGGAACTCGTCGACGACGCAGTGACGCAGCTCGCTGCGCACGATCGCGGCGGCCTTGGCGTGCGTGCGCAGCAAACGGATCGGCAGCGTGATCAGGTCGCTGTAGGTCAGCGTGCCGCGGTCGATGCAGCGGCGGAGCGATTCTTCGTACAAGGCCGCGGCGTCGGCAAAGTCGCGTGCCTTCGCCCGCTGCCCGTCGCGCTCCGCGGGTTTGAGCTGCGTGTCGGCTTCGACGCGCTGCTGCCAGCGTTCCGCTTCGATCACCGCGGCGGCGGGTTCGACGGCGTGGTTGGAAAGATGATCGAAAAGGTCGGCGCAGTGCTTCGCGGTGGTCTCGATCCCCCGAGCGCTCGAGTCCTTGAAGAGCTTCTTCTCGCGGATGATCTCCATGAGCAGGCGGCGGTGCTGCACGGAATCGATCAGGTCGATCCGCGGCGGCAGGCCAAGCAGATCGCTGAATCGGCGGAGCATCACCATGCCCAGCCCGTGGAACGTGTGCACGTTGACTGCGGAGGCGACGGCGGCGCCGCGCCCGCCCGGGAAAGCCTTGTGCAGTTGCTCGCCCAGGCGGTTCTGCATCTCCTGCGTGGCCTTGACGGTGAAGGTCACCGCGAGGATCGAATCGGGCTTGACGCCTCGTTCGATGATCTGGTGCGCGATGCGGTTGATGATCACGCGGGTCTTGCCCGTCCCCGGGCCCGCGAGAACGATCAACGCGCCGCCGTCGCGTGCGTCGTGCAGCACCGCGCGCTTCTGTGCGGCGTTCAGCTTGCCCAGCAAATCGTGCACGGCGTCACTCCCCATGGCTTCACTTTGCGTGCGGTGATCGTGCGCGGACGACTCTGGCTTACTCGCTCAGCGGATCCGGGCGGAAAAGCTTGGTCTCAAGGGCCCATTGCTTCTCGGTGAAGTTGCCGCCGAGGTCGGCGTTGAACTCGCGGTCGGGCCTTGCGGCGGCGAGGGCGATGAAGCACCGCGCGTCGAGGTTGTCCAGCAGGCTGACGAGGATCGCCTCGGGGGTTGAGGGGAACTTCGCGGCGCCGAACTCGGGCTGGCCGTGGTGGCTGAGGATGATGTGTTGCAGCACCATGACGCTGTGGCGGGGAAGGCGCTGACCCGTGGAGCGCATGACCATCTGGGCGCGGTCGTGGAGCATGATGGCGCCGTCGACGATGTGCCCGATGAGCTCGCCTCGGTCGGTGTAGCCGAAGGCGCGGTCGTAGACGATCTCGCGCGTTTTTCCCAGGTCGTGCAGGAAGAGGCCCATCATCACCACGTCGCGGTTGATCTTCGGGTAGAGCGGGCAGACGACGTTGGCGAGCTTGACCAGTTGCAGCGTGTGCTCGAGCAGGCCGCCGAGATAGGCGTGGTGCATCTGCTTGGCGGCGGGGCAGATCTTGAAGGCGGTCATCAGCGGCTCGTCGTCGAGGTAGACCTTCGCAAGGGCCTTCATGCCGGGGTGCTGGAGCGTGTCGAGCAGGGCGGTGAGCTCCGCGAACATCTCGTCGACCGGGCGCGGCGCGACGGGCAGAAGCTCGCGCATCTCGTCGGCGCTGGGCGTGTGCGGCTCGATCACGCGGACGATGATCTGCATGTCACCCTGGTACGCCTGGGCCTCGCCCTCGACGTAGACGAACCCTTCGGTCGGCAGCGAGCGGAAGTACTCCGAATCGATCGACCACATGCGGGCGGCGAGCTCGCCGGTCTTGTCTTTGAGCAGGCACTTGAGGTAGGGCTTGTCGTTCTTGGTGCGCCCGAGCTGCGCGTTGGAGATGCAGAAGACGCCCTCAACGTAATCGGAGGGCTGGTATTCGCGGATGAACTTTCGGCTCGAAACAGGCATAAACGCTCCGGTGCGAAACAGGCTTTGGCGAACGGAAGACACTCACCCGACGGTGCCCTCAACGGTTGTGCGGTTGAGGGCGGTACTACGGGCATTCTAACCCGATGGTCTGCCCGCGCCCGGTGGGCGTGCGTGAGAACACCGAGAAAAGCAACCGGCCCCGCGGGGTGCGCGGGGCCGGGGCGTTGATGGCTTGAACCTCGGCTTTCACCGAGGGCCGAAAGCCTGTTCGCGCGGGGCGATCAGGCGTTGGGCGCAGCAGCCGGGGCGGCCGGCGCGGGGGCCGACTCGGCGCGGAGGTTGGCCTCGACGAGCAAATCGGCCTGACCCTCGGCGGCCTGCATCTCCTCAAGGGTGAGGTGATCAGCCCGGACGATAAGCTGGCGGATGATCTGCTCGGAGAGGTTGAAGTTCCGCTCGATGGTGCCGAGCTTGTCGGTGGTCACCGAGAAGTAGCAGAGGATGTACAGCCCGCGCTTCTGCTTGTCGATCGGGTAGGCCAGCGGACGGTCCCCCCACTTCTTCAGCGCGATGATCGTCGCGCCGTTGCGGGTGAGGATGTCCTTGATGTGCTCCACAGCGCCCTTCAGGTCCGCGGTTGCGCCCTGGGGGAAGAGGAACATGGCTTCGTACGAAACAGTGGGAACGTTCGGCATGGTGCTTTCCTTGTTTTCAGATTCGTTGGCGTTTGGGGCTTTGCAAGTGGTGTTGGGTTCGGGTTTGATCGCGTCGGTTCAGGCCTTGCCGCTGGGCTTCTGCTCGCTCGCCGGTGTTGGCTGAGCGGGCTTGGTTCCCTGCGGCTTGGCGTTGGTGGTGCTCGCGGTATTGGCTTCGGGCTTCGGAGTCACTTTGGCGTTGAACGTGTTCATCGCCTTGGTGATGCCGTCGCGGGTGAAGACCTCCACCGCCTGACAGATTCGGTCGAGCGCCGGTTGCAGGAGCGTCAGCTCCGCATCGGAGAAGCGACCGAGGACCCAGTCGGCCGGGTCGTCGTACCCCGCGGGGGGCTGGTCGATCCCGATCCGCACGCGCGGATACGCCTGGGTGGAAAGGGCGCGCTGGATGTCGGACAGACCGTTGTGCCCACCGGCGGAACCCTCGGCGCGGATGCGCAGAGTGCCCAACGGCAAGGCGTAGTCGTCCACCAACACCAGCACGTCGGTCGAGGGGTTGAGCTTGTAGAAGCCCACCGCCTCGGCAACGCTCGTCCCGGAGCAGTTCATGAATCGCATCGGCTTCAGCAGGACGCACCTGTCCCCGGCGACGGAGGCCTCGATGACCTCGCCGCCGAAGCGTTGCCGCTTGCCGGCCTCGCGGGCGAACAGCCGCGCAAGGCGGTCGATCGCCAGGAAACCGGCGTTGTGGCGTGTGCGTTCGTACTGGGTGCCCGGGTTGCCCAGGCCCACGATGAGTTTCATATGACGCTGACCGGTGTCCTTTCTTCCAACCCCGCGGTGCCTGCGTGTCTTGCGAACCCGCAGGCACGCGCGGGGGATGCGAATCACTCTGACAATCAACCAACGCGGACGGAGGATTACTTCTTGGGAGCGGGCTTGGCAGCAGCAGCACCGGCGGCGGGCTTCACACCACCGGCCGGGGCCTTGCCCTCGGCGGCGGCCTTCTCCAGACGCTCCTTCTCGCCGATGACTTCCGGTGCCGTCGCTTCGGCGCCGACCGCGGCGGCCTCGGCAACAACCTCTTCCTTCGCCTCGACGATCTGCGCGATGATCGAGTGCGGGTCCGTCAGCAGCTTCATGTCCTTCACGGGCAGAACGACCTTGTCGGCCGTGATCGACTGGTTCAGTTCAAGGCCCGAGATGTCCAGCGTGATCACGTCGGGCAGGTCCGCGACGCGGCACTCGATCTCGATCTCGTTGGTGGGGTGCATGAGGATCGCGCCGGCGATCTTCAGCCCGATCGGCTCGCCGCGGAGCTCGACGTGGACCTTCGTCTTGACGCGCTCGTTCAGGTCTACGCGCGCGAAGTCCGCGTGCACGATCGTGTCGCCCAGGTAGTCGAACTGCACTTCCTTCAGCAGCATGACCTGACCGGCCGACTCGCCGCCCAGCTCAAGGCGGAAGACCTTCTCGCCCTTCTCGATGTGGTCGACGGCGTCTTTGCCCTCGAAGTCCACCGCCACCGGGGCCTGCCCGTGGCCGTAGATCACGCCGGGGAGCTTGCCCGCGGCGCGGCTGCGGGCCGCGTACCGCGAGCCGAGCCGTTCACGCTTCGTTGCCTTCAGAATCGGTGCCTTCTCGTGCATGTGTTTCTCCTCAAACCAGAAAAAAGTGGTGCTTGGTTTCAATACGTTCGAACTTCGTTCAACTCAACCGCTCAACGCGGTTCAGCGTTTGGTCCCCGAGCTCTTCTTGAACAGGGCGCTGATGGACAGGTTCTTGTGGATCCGGTCGATCGCCTCGCCCAGCAGCTCGCCCACGCTGAGCACCTCGATCTTGCTGCGGCACGGGTCCAGCCGCGGGCCGTCGGGGATCGTGTCGGTAACGATGATCTTGCTGATAGGCGAAGCGGCCAGCCGCTCGCCCGCCTTGCCCGCGAAGACCGCGTGCGTTGCGGCGGCGATGACTTCCTTCGCGCCGCGGCGCATCAGCAGTTCCGCCGCCTCGCACAGCGTGCCGCCGGTGGAGATCATGTCGTCGACCATCAGCACGGTCTTGCCCTTGACCTCGCCGATGATGTTGTCGGTGATGACCTCTGAGCCCGAGACGCGGCGCTTGTTGATGATCGCCAGATCGCCACCCAGGGCCACGGCGAAGCTCTCCGCGACCTTCACGTTGCCCAGGTCCGGGCTCACCAGGCACAGGTTGCTCAGCTCGTTGCGCTTGCGCAGGAAGTACTCAACCAGCACGGGGCTGGCGGTGAGGTGGTCCACTTGAATATCGAAGAAGCCCTGGATCTGCGCCGCGTGCAGGTCGATGGCGAGCACGCGGTCCGCCCGGGCGCTGGTGATGATGTTCGCCACCAGCTTCGCGGTGATGGGCACGCGCCCTTCGTCCTTTCGGTCCTGACGCGCGTAGCCGAAGTACGGAATGACGGCCGTCACGCGCCGGGCACTGGCACGCTTCAGGCAGTCGATGAAGATCAACAGCTCCATCAGGTTTTCATTCACGGGCGAGCACGTCGACAGCACGACAAAGCAGTCGCGCCCGCGCACGTCGTCCTCGAGCTTCACGAGCGTTTCCGTATCCGGGAACGTCTCGATCCGCGCCTGACCCAGCGGCATCTTCAGATGCTCGCACATCCGCTTCGCCAGCGTGGCGCTCGCACGCCCGCTGAAGATCTTCATGTCGGCCGTGTTCGGTCCCGGGCTCACCGTGCACCCCCAAGCGCGCCGCCGCGTTTGCGGTAGATCGCGTCAACTTCCGCGAGCTGCTCGGGCGTGTTGATGCTCAGCACGTCCTCCGGCGGCACCGCGTCGATCACCTCGACGCCCTGCTTCTCCGAAAGCATCATCGCCGGCACGTCGGTGATGTAGTACTCGCCCGAAGCCTCGTTGCGCTTCACACGCGCCAGCGTCGAGAACATCTTCGCCAGGTCGAAGCAGTAGTAGCTCGGGTTCACCTCGCGGATGGCGAGCTGATCGGGCGTGCACTCCTTGTGCTCCACGATCTTGCTCAGCTTGCCCGAGGCATCACGGACAATGCGCCCGTACCCGGTCGGGTCGGCGATCACACTCGTCGCCAGCGTCGCGCCCGCGCCGCTCTTGCGGTGCAGCGACAGAAGCTGCTTCAGCGTCGCGCCGCGGATGAGCGGCCCGTCGCCCGCGAGGACAAAGACGTCGCGCGCCGGCGCTCCGGGCTTCAGATCGTCCGCGAAGCACTTCTCCGCACACCGCACGGCGTGCCCTGTCCCGAGCTGCTCGTCCTGGATCGCGTACTCGATCCCCGCGACCCAGCTCTTGGGCTGATTGGCGATCGCCTCATACACCAACTCACGCTTGTACCCCACCACCAAAACCACCCGCTGACACCCCGCCTCGCGACACGCATCCACCACCGCGCACACCATCGGCCGCCCACCCACCTCGTGCAGAACCTTGGGCAGGTCGCTCCGCATGCGCGTGCCCTTGCCCGCGGCGAGGATGATCGCCGTCGGGGGCAGCATCGGACGGTTGGCGTTGGTGCCGGTGGCGTTGGTGCCGGTGGCGTTGGAGCTGGTGCTGGACATATGCGTGCGTCAGTGCACGCCCAATCAACGTATCGGCTTCACGAAACGGGGATGGTGTCCGTCGCGACCGACCTTCGTTCTCTCGATTACCCGCCTCGCAACAACGTGCTTCGCACGCTTGAGAGAGAGAGAGTTAATCCGAGAAAGGAAGCTGGCCGACCTGGATTCGAACCAGGACAAGCAGAACCAAAATCTGCTGTGCTACCGTTACACCATCGGCCAGTATCGCGAAGCCTGAACTTCTCGCCCGACGATCTTTCGATCGGTTTTCAGGGGCCTCGTTGACCGAGCAGCGCTGATGAGCCTCCGTCTGCGAACCCCGGATGGAGGCGGGGTTCTTGGGTGCGTGTCGCCGTCGCGTAACGCGACCGGGACTCCGCACCAGCTTCGATCGACAGTCGATCGGAGCCCGCAGAACCAGGCCGCGGCGAGTCACCCGGCGTCCTTTTCACGCACGGGTTGAGGGCGGGACCTCCGATCAGCCGCGATCCGGAGACCCCTGACCGCGCCTCGGCATGCTGAAAACCATCCAGCACGCGTCCGTCACGGTCGGCCCTTGGGGGAGGAACAATAGAACCCCCGCGAACCCCGGTCAAAGCCCGTTTCAGTTCGCGAAACCAATCAAAATCCTATCGTTCTTCCACGCCCCCACCCACTCCCAAATGAAAACCCCCCAACGACTTCGCTGGGGGGTGTGTCTTTCAGTAGTTCTGCGATCAAACGCTGATCCAACGTTCAAAGTTGCTTGTCGAAAGACCAGCCCGCACAACCCGGTCGTGCCGATCGCTTCGGCGAACCGACTCTCAACTGAGCTTGAAGCTCGAAACCAGCTCGCGCAGGTTCGCGGACTTCTTGCTCAGCTCTTCCGCCGCCGCCGCGGACTCGGTAGCGCCCTTCGCGTTCTCCTGCACCACGCGTGAGACCGACTCGGTCGAGCGTCCGATCTGCTCGGTGGCGCTGCCCTGCTCCTTCGACGCGGCGGCGATCCGCGCCACCAGCTCCGCCGTTTGCGAGGCGTTCTGCACGATGGCCTTCATGTTGTCACCCGCGGCTCGGGCACGCTCGGTCCCCGCGGCGACGGTCTTCACGCCGTTCTCGATGCCGCCCACCGCCTTGGTGGTCTGATCGCGGATCAGGCTGATGCTGCGGCCGATTTCTTCCGTCGCTTTCGTCGTCCGGTCGGCCAGTTTGCGAACCTCGTCGGCAACGACCGCGAAGCCGCGCCCGTGCTCGCCCGCTCGCGCCGCCTCGATCGCCGCGTTGAGCGCCAAGAGGTTCGTCTGCTCCGCGATGTCGTTGATCACGCTGACGATCTGACCGATCTCTTCGCCGCGACGACCCAGATCCGTCACGATGTTCGCCACCGATTGCACGCTCTGGCGAATGCCGTCGATGTCCGAGATGGTCTTCTTCACCGCTTCGTCGCCCTGCCCCGCCAGCAACCCGCTCTGATGAGCCGAGCCGCTGACCGTGTCCGCCTGCTGCGACACTTCACCAACCGAGGCCGACAGCTCGCTGACGGCCGCGACGATCTGATTCACCTGCTTCGACTGCTCGTCGATACCCGCGGAGAACTGCGTCGACGCCGCGGCGATCCGCGATGAGCCCGTCGCCACGTCGTCCGTCGCCTGCGCCACGCGGCGGAGAACGCCTGCGATCTTCGCGACAAAGTGGTTGAACGCGCGGGCCAGTTCACCCAGCTCGTCGCTGCGGCTTTCGTCGACGGTCTGCGTGAGGTCCCCGTCGCCGTTGGCGATCATGTCCATCCGGTGCACGACCGACCGCAGCGGCTTGACCACCGAGCGCGTCACCAAGTACGCAACCAGCATCCCAGCGATGCCCGCAATAGCCAGCATCGCCGTCATCGCCTTCGTCTGCGCGCCGAGAAGATCCGACACACGCTGCTTCGCCGCCGCCACCGCCTGGTCCGTCTCCGATGCGATGCTCGAGACCTGCTGCTGAAGCTCGGTTGCGATCTCACGCGACCGCTTCTCCGCCTGCGTGACGGCCTTGTCCGCCGCCAGAATCGCATCAACCCCGTTCTTGTAATCCGTCAGCAGGGCGTTCATCTTCTTCTTCACATCGTCCTCAATCCCCAGCTGGTCCATCTTCGCCGAGAACTCTTTCACCCGCTCACCCACCTGCGTGACGTACTTCTCGTCACGGCGCAGGAAATAGTCCTTCTCGTGCCGCCGGCACATCAGCAGCAGGATCGTCAGCTCGTTCTGCTTCCGCGTCTTCGCCTCGGTCTCCACCGCGTGCACGGCCGCCCGCAGCTTCCCCTGCACGCCTAGCTCCTCATTGAACCCGCGCTGTTCCGCGGCCTTCGCCAGCTCCCCCACCGCTCGCTCGTACAACCCAAGCTGCTCGGCTGCGCCCGCCACCGATTTCTTCTGCGTCTCGCTGCGGACGACATTCCCGAGCGACTGCAGCGAACCGCGGAGTGTTTCGATGGTCTTGAGGATCTCGTCACGCCCCGCCGCCGAAGGCTTGGTCATGAACGAGGCGACCTTCGCCTCGGCCTGATACACCGTGGCCTTCGACGCCTGAGCCGCGTTCAACGCTACCAGGTCGCTCTCGGTCATCTGCACCGTCGCCTGACGAACACCCGTCGACACCACCACCCCCAGCACGCACGCCCCGACGACAAAGGCGAGCACCATCCCGAACCCGAAGTACAAACGAGTGCCGATGCTGAGTTTCATTCTTCAAGACTCCAAAGAGAACGCGTCCCTGAAGATGTGCAATCGTTCAATGACAGAACGAACACCAGGACATCCCAGTGATCGACAATCACCCTCGCTGTCCGAGTTTTGAAGCCGCAAGCATCGCCCGCTTCCGTCCCCTCGCCCCCTACAGCCGTTAACCTCGGCACACACGTCCGAAGAACAACCGGATAGACGCGTCTGCTCAACACCGAAGATCACCCGTTCCGGGTAGACAGCTCAGACCGATAAAAACAGCCGCGAGTGGTTGTCCCTCGCGGCTGCCTTGACACTTCGATTGTCACCCAAAGGCTCGGCTTGCTTTACTTCGCGCCGGTCACCATCGGCGCCGGCATCTCCGCCGCCGCCGCTTTGGGCTTGAGCCCCAGCTTCGCCACCTCAAGCTGCCCCTGGCGTGCGTAATCGATCGCCTCGCCGAGAATCCGCGCACATTCCTGCGGCGCGTGGAAGCCCATCGAGTTCTCCGCGTTCATGAAGTCCGTCCGCCACTGCGCACGCCTTTGCAGCGCCCGCGCGTCGTGCAGTTGCTCATCCGTAGCGCCCGCTTCCTTTGCCGCCTTGATCGCTTTGATCAGGTCCACCGTTGCGATCTCGGCCCGATCCATCAGGTCCTTGTGCCGGGTCTGGATCGCGTCCACGCGGGCCTTGATCTCGTCGGTGTCATAGTGGTGGCACGTCTGGCACGCCCGCGCGGTGTTGATCATCGGGCTGCGCACCTGGTGATCGCTGATCTTCACCGCGCCGACGCGTTGATAGGGCATGTGGCAATCGGCGCACGACACGCCGCTGCGTGCGTGGACGCCCTGAGACCAGACCTCAAACTCCGGGTGCTGGGCCTTCAGCGCCGGCGCGCCGGAGTCCTTGTGCACGAAGTCCTTGTACCCCAGCTCGTCGTAGTACGCCTCGATCTGCTCGACCTTCAGCCCCTTGTGCCAGGGGTACGTCAGGCGCTTCTCGTCGCCCTTGAAGTAGTACTCCACGTGGCACTGCGCGCACGCCATCGAGCGCATTTCCTGCCGCGTCGCGTCGACGTTCGGGTCATAGTCACGCTTCCGCTCCCCCTTGCGCCACTTCTCAACGCTCGGCAAATGCGGCACCGGGTCCGTCGATTTTGCCAACGACTTGATCCCCTCGATGAACCCGGGTTTGGTGATCCGCAGTTGCATCGACGACGGATCGTGGCAATCGATGCACGAAACCGGGTGATCCACAAGCGCGGTCACCTCTCCGTAGGGCTTCGCGGCGAGAACTTCCCACCCCTTGATGATCTGCTTCATCCCGTTCTCGCTCTGCGCCGGCTCAAGGGCCGTGCCCGGCGCACCCGCCTTGATCCCCTCGGCGCGGTACGCCACCACGTTACTGGCGTGACAGTGCAAGCACGCACCGGGCTGCGGCTTGAGCTTCACGCGGTCCGTCTCGCGCTGGTCGTGCAGCATGAAGGCGTGCCCGCGCCGCTCGCGATAATCCAGCGCGAAGGCGTAGCCGTTGAAGATCGTCTTCAGCAGCGGGTCGGTCTCCAACTTGCTGACGGGCTTGACGCTCTTGCCGTCGCCGATGGGCAGGCTCTCGCTGCCGCCGAAGCGGGTGCGTTCGTTGTCCGCGGTGGCCTTGTACGCGTCGTAGTGGCTGGGGAAGTTCATCCCCCACTGCTTCGCGTCGGTGGTGGTCTCGTCGATCTTCGCGAGGTTGAGCACGAGGCTCTTCGCCTCGTCCTTGCGCTGCTGAATGTTCCGCGACAAGCCCATCAGCGCGAATGTGCCCCCCGCCGCCGCGACCAGCACCACGCCGTAGATTGCCCACCTCATCGAGAAACCGCGTTGTGCGTTCGTTGTGTTCTTCGCGTTCATGGAGCCGACCTCCTCGTCGTGATCAGTTCGTTCTTCGATGCCTATCAATCGCTCGACCGGCGTTCACTCACTTCGCCGGCCCGTGCCCGACCCCCGCGTGGCAATGCACGCACGAGCTCGCCCTGGTTGTCAGTGAATCGCTGGTAAAATCCGTCCCGCTTGCTTCGCTGCGCGCGTGCGCCTGCATCCCCCAAGGCCCGATGTTGCCCGCAAGTTCCTCGTGGCACCGCAGGCAGTTCCGCTCCACCGTCGCCAGCGAGTCCGCTTTGATCTGGATCGGTTCGTGGAAGTTGTCGAAGGTGAACCCGTAGCTGTGCCGAGCGCCGTGCACCGCCTTCATCTGCCACTTCTCCAGCCCGCCATGAGGCGTGTGACAGTCATTGCAGGTCGCGGCGGCGTGGTGGCTCGACCGCGCCCAGCCGTCATACTCATTCCGCATGACGTGGCAGTTCACGCACGCCTTCGGGTCGTCGGAGAGGTAGCTGGTCGCCTGAGAATGGTCAAAGACAAAGATCCCCGCACCCGCAAAGGCCCCCAAAGCCACCACCAAAACCAGCCCAGCCCACCGCACCTTCCCGGCCGGTACTCGACGTCGCTGTGCGTTCGCTCGTGTCAAACAAAGTCGTTGATTTGTTGACCAAGAGATCATATGAAGGAGCATATCTAGGGCTGATCGCGGATGCAAGTGCATTGATCGCTGATTCACACACCGCTTTTTGATCTTGAATCGAGGATTTTTGGTCGTGATGCACTCACGATCGCCGACCCAATCCGCAGAATCTGCGGCAATCACGATCGCCGAGTCGTTCATTCACGAGTTCATCTCGCCCGCGTTGCGCCTCCGTGATCACGCCGAGCCCAAAAACAAGCCAGGCCGGCGTTGAGGTGCCGGCCTGGCTCGTTTCCGTGGAGAAGAGGAGAAGTCGTGACCTCCCATTTACGCCCGAGCTTCAACCTGGGTTCGATTGTGCTCGCATCTTTTCGTGGTGGCCGTTAGTTACCCGTACATTTTTCAAACAGAAAGCCCAAATCAGCCGTTCGGGCACTCATGGGCAGGGCAGGAAGAGGTTGTTGAAGAAGCAGTTGAAGTCCCCTTCGTTCACGCCGTTGTTGGTGCAGGAGGTGGGGAGCGTGGGCAGCGGATCGCCCGAGTCGCAGGCGATGTCGCACGTGCCGCCGATGGCTTGGGGGCCCTGGGCGGCTTGGGAGAAAAACCCCGTTGCTCCGAAGAAGGCGTTGTAGTCCCCTTCGTTCAGACCGTTGTTGGGCAAGTTCGTCGGCAGAGGGTTTCCCGAGTCGTCGGCGATGTCCGCGGGCTGGCACCCGAATCGATACGGCGCGGGCCCCTGAGCGATCTGCACGCGCGAGAGCAGCGTCGTCGCGGAGGCGCTGTTGGTGTTGTCGCCCAGAAAAAGAAAACTCCGCGTGGTATACGGGTTGAACGGCAGGCCCGAAGAAGCCGCGTCGAAAGCGCTGTAGTCGCGCAGTGCGCCGACGAGGACGAATCGCCCGTCCTTGAAGAGCACGTAGCGGTTCTGGTGCACGCTCAGTTCGTAGCGTGCGAAAGCCGCGACTGTGTCTACAACCGCACCTTCTGCCTGCGTGAAGAGCAGCGGCGCTTGCCCGCCTTCCTGCGCCCAGATCGACCCAGGCCAGAACGACAGCTCGATGCCCTTGCCTGTCGAGTCGATGGTGATGACGCTGAACCCGGCGCGGTTGGGCGTGGCGTGCGACTCGCTCTGCAAACGCACGTCGAACCGCACGGTGTACCCGGCGGTTGAGTTCAGCACGGGCCAGGCGATGTTCACCGGCGAGAGCGGAATGAACGGCGGGAAAGCCACGTGCGAAAAATACCCGCCTCGGTTCGCGTTCTCGGGCAAAGTCTGCATCCGCACGTGTTGCGGTAGCCCAAGACCGGGATTGGTCACGAGTGTTTCGCTGCCACCGCCCGTACCCAGCGGGGGCAGATACGCGAGATACCCCTGATCACCGGGGAGCGAGGCGAGCGAGGCGTCATAGAGCACCTGGGCGCTCGCGGGTGACTGCGCGAGCAGCACACCCGACACAAATCCCGACGCAAAAGTTCGTTTCAAAGTGATAGGCATGCTTGCTTTCGGGTGTGATCGGTTCACGATAGACCAAGTGTGCCCCACGCTCTGCACGCGTGCCAGCGATCATTTTCAGTGAAATCGCCCTGCATCGGCGTATGCTCAGCATCATGAACACGCACCGCACGCTTGCACCGAAGTTCGTCGCGCCGGGCGAAGGGTTCGTCATGCACACCCCGGGCGGGGACGCGACGGTATTGAAAATCGCCGCGACGGAGACGAACGACCAGTTCTCACTCAACGAGTACACGGTGATGCCCGAAGCGGGCCCGCCCCTGCACGTGCACACGCGCGAGGACGAGGCGTTCTGGATTCTCGAAGGCACGGTGACGTTCATGTGCGACGGGAAGATCATCGAAGCCCCGAAGGGCTCGTTCGTTTTCGCGCCGCGCGGGCTCGCCCACACGTTCAAGAACCGCACCAAATCGCCCGCGAGGTTCCTGCTGATCGTCACCCCGCCGGCGAACTTCGAAGCCTTCTACGGACGGATCGGCGCTCCCGACGAGAAAGGCCGACCGCCCGCGGAATCGCTCGTCATCGAACGCATCGGACGCGAAGCACCGAACTTCGGCATCACCATTCTGGGTCCGAATCCGCTGTGACGAAAGAGGCACTGGGCACTGGGCACTGGGCATCAAACATTCGGTCAACGCAAAGCCGCAAACGCCCTTGCCGCAATGACGCTCAGCTTGATTCTTCACTCTCGGCATGATCGCTCGCGCCGTCCTCGGCCGTTTCGCCGGTCTCGTTCAACTCAGGAACGGGCGACTTCATCGCCTTCGCGGAGATGACGTCGTAGCACGTCGCCAAGAGCCCCACGAGCGGGAACTTCGCGCCGGGGATCGGGCTTGCACCCAGACGCCTCAAGAGCGGGTGCGAAACGGGCGGGTTGGTCGGTGCGAGATCAAGCCGCTCAAGGCTCGTCACGCCCTCGCCCACACCATCGATCGGCAGAGCGTCATCGCTCTTCGCTTCAAGCTCGCGCGTTGCGTTCGAAGCACTCGCGCCCTTGCCCGGCTCAGCGAACGACCAGAACTGATCCAGGCACGACGCGAGACTCGGGCTCGGCAGATCCGTCACGCCCGGAACGTGCGGCGAGAAGGTCGGCAGCGGACGGTCAACCACACCCAGCGTGCCCGATGTCCCCCCCGATGCGGCGCGGGCCTGCGCGAGCGCACGCTTTTGACGCAGGCGTTCGAGAAGGTCTTCTTTCCACAAGCCGCGAAGGCCGAAGATCAGGAACGGGTCTTGCCCCAGACGCTCCGCAACCAGCGCCATCGCGCAGCAGACGTGCTTGCAGAACGGCGTCTGCGGCACATCCGCGGGCGGTGCCTCACCCGTCGGACGCGGATTGATCGGTCGACCGCCGGGCCCGAGGACCGACGCCGCGGCGAGGGCGTTCTGCCGTCGGCACGTGCAACTGATCGCCAGGTCGCTGGGGTCCTGTGGGAACAGCCGCAGACCATGAGGCCTGAAAACATCCTCGATCGCGGGCAGCACTTCACCCGCGAGCAGCCCCGCGACGTGCTTGGCTTCTTCGATCATCGTCCCGAGCACAAGCTCCCACTGCTCAAAGCTGAAAACCGGCAGGCGGATATCAACGTTGTACGGCGCGGGCAGTCGCCCTTGCACGCGGGCAACGATCTGACCCGGGCCGACGGTGTTCAGCGAGCCCGGCGCGTGCGTCCCCGGCGGCGCGGGGAGCAAAAGCGTTTTCGTCTGTCCAAGGCGGGCGTAGACAATCCCCTCGGCGAGCTGTTCGTTCGGGGCGTATTCCTCGAGCAGTCGCATCCAGCGCTGCGCAGACCACGCGGGTGAGACCGGGCCGATTTTGCTGGCGAGCTTCACGCCGCCGCGAACTTTGCGCGGGTTCAGCGAGGGTGACGTCGGCCGGGGGACGTAGCGCGGACCCGTCAGTACGCCCGGGGTCTGCACCGTTTGCTCGGCATCGCCTTCGACGGCTTCGCTCGCGGGTTCTTCACTCTCGACGGGGATCGTCGGTTCGGCGATTCCACCTTCGCTCTCAACCTCCGGTGAATCAGTCGCCTCAGCGGGCGGGATGACAACCGGCATCACATGAGTCTGCGGCTCAACACGCTCCACCGGTTCAACCGCGGGTTCGATCACGGGTTCGGTTTTCGCGATGGCCGCGGGCTTGACAGCCTTCGAGGTCGGCTTCGCGGCGACCTTGCCCACGGGCTTCTTCGCCGGCGGCTTTGACGACGACGAGCCGTTCGAGGTTGGTGGCTTGCGTTCGCTCACAGCGCCACCTCCTCACCGCGATCGTCGCTGCCGTCGATCTGGCCGATGTCACCCTCACCCTGCTCGGCCATGCGGCCGAACTTCGCGACGTTCTCGGCCGAGAAGTCCTTCGCCGCCAGCTCCGCCGCGAGGATCGACGAGCGTTTCGAGACCTTGCCCGCGGGTTCGCCGTCGCCCTCGATCTCATCGGGCTCGACCGACTCAGGCCTGAGCATGAGCACGTCGCGGAGCTGGTTGAGCGAGAGCTCGGTCAGCCACGCCTCGCCCGAACCGATAACGTTCGCCGCCAGGTCGGTCTTCTGTTCGATCATCTGGTCGATGCGTTCTTCGAGCGTCCCCGCGACGACGAACTTGTGCACCTGCACGGTGCGCGTCTGACCGATGCGGTACGCGCGGTCGGTGGCCTGTGATTCCACGGCGGGGTTCCACCAGCGGTCGAAGTGGAAGACGTGGTTCGCCGCGGTGAGGTTCAGACCCACGCCGCCGGCCTTCAGCGAGAGGACGAGGATCGGTGCCGAGCCGTCGCCCTTCTGGAAGTTCGCGACGATCTGATCGCGCTGCTGAGCGGTGGTGCCGCCGTGGAGCAGGAGGACCTCGCGGTCGAGCTCATGGCGGAGCATGTTCGCCAGCAGCACGCCCATCTGTCGGAACTGCGTGAAGACGAGCGCCTGACCGCTGGAGGCGATGACCTCGTCGAGCATCTCGACCAGGCGCACGCACTTGCCCGAGCGTGCGGGGGCGATGACCTGCTCGGTGATGGGCGTTTCGTCCTCGCTGCCGCGTGAGCGGAGGAACAGGTGCGGGTGATTGCAGATCTGCTTGAGCTTCACCAGGCCCGCGAGGATGATGCCGCGGCGTTGGATGCCCTCGGTCGCCTCGGCGGTTGCAAGCATGCTCTTGACCGTCGATTCGTAGAGCGAAGCCTGCTCGGGCGTGAGGTAGCAGTAGTCCTTCGTCTCGACCTTTTCGGGCAGGTCGGCGATCACCGCGGGGTCGGTCTTCAAGCGGCGCAGAACAAACGGCTGCACCAGCGAACGCAGACGCTTGGCCCGCGCGGTGTCGTGGTACCGCTCGATCGGCACCGCGAACCGCGTGCGGAACTCGTGCAGCGTCCCCAGCAGCCCGGGGTTCAGGAAGTCCATGATCGACCACAGCTCGCTGAGTCGATTCTCAATCGGCGTGCCCGTCAGCGCCACGCGGCGCGGGGCATTCAGCGCCCGGATCGCCTGCGTCTGTTTCGCCTGCGGGTTCTTGATGTTCTGCGCTTCGTCGAGGGCGATGCGCCGCCAGGGAACGGGCTCAAGATGCTCGCGGTCGCGGTACGCCAGCGCGTATGTGGTGATCACCAGATCGCTCGAGAGCGCCTGCTTCAAAAGCGTCTCGCCCTTCGTCCGCTCAAGCCCGTGGTGCACGAGCACGCGGAGCTCCGGCGCGAACCGGCGCGCCTCGCGCAGCCAGTTGCCCACCACGCTCATCGGCACCACCAGCAATGTCGGGCCCGCCTCGCTCGATGCGGCGCTTCCCTCCGCCTTTTCGTTCAGCAGCATCGCCAGGAACTGGATCGTTTTGCCCAGACCCATGTCGTCGGCAAGGCACGTCCCCAGCCCGAAGCGATCCAGGAACGCCAGCCACGACATGCCCTTGAGCTGATACGGACGCAGCGAGCCGACGAACGAGCTCGGCGGCTGCAGCATCGGGAGTTGCTGGTTGTTGTTCGCGTCGCCGAAGATCGCCGCCGCCCAGCCCGTCACATCCATCCCCACCACGGGCAGGCCGGTCTGCCGCATGTCCGCGGCGTACGCAAGGCGGATCGCCTTGCCCAGCTCCATCTCGCCGCCCGGGTTCTCGCGGATGAACTTCACCGCGGCCTGCACGTCCTCGGGGCGAACCTCGACCCAGCGACCGCCGATCATCACCAGCGGCGTGCGCGCGTTGGCGAGCTTCTCAAAGTCCGACAGGCTCAGGACCGTGTCGCCCAGCGAAACCTGCCAGTGGTAGTTCACCAGCGTCCCCAGCCCCACACGCGAGCCCGCGGCCGAAGTGCCCGCGGCGTTCGCTTGCTCATCCAGCGCCGAATCGATCCGCAGGCGCACACCCAGACGCGAAGAGGGTGAATCCCACCACGCCGGGGCCTGCACGCCGTAGCCTTGCTCGATGAGCAGCGGACGGATCTCGCGCAGGAACTCGTACGCCTGCGAGGTGTTGAGGCTCAGCGTCGTCGGCTCGCTCTGCGCCATGGCGCTTTCGAGGAGCTTGTAGACGCGGGCAGCGCGTGCGAGTTCCGAAAGCAGCAACTCCTGCGGCTTGTCCACGCGCAGCGTATCGACCATCGCGCTGTCGCTGGGCAGAAGCCAAACTTCCTGCGCGTCGAGCATGATCGACGGGTCTTCGATCGATTGCAGGTGCAGCGAGAGCTGCCAGGTCAGCCCGGGGCCCGGCGCTTCCAGATCGTGCAGACCGCCCAGGTCCAGCGGCTCACCCAGGCGAAGGCACAAACGCCACGCCGACGAGGGCCCGCGCTCTTGCAGTGTGGAGATCCACCCGCGCACGCGCTTGAGCAGGTCGGGTCGTTTCTCCGCGGGGCACTTGATCTGCGACTGATCGCTGAGCAGGCCCGTCAGCCACGCGACGTGGTTGTCGGCGCTCTCGTCGCGCCCTTCGATGGTCTCGTGCATCGCGTCGGCGATCAACGCCGCCCGGCAGAGCGCATCTCCCACGCGGATCAGGAAGTCTTCAACCGTCGCCCAAAGGTTGTGCTCCAGCGCGTCAACACCCGCACGCGCCGAGGGGGGCATGACGCCCAGCAGAATCCGCAATCGCTGAGCAGACGCTTCGTCCGCGGGCCAGGGCTGCCACAACCCGCGCAGCGCGCCGCTGGGGTCCTGCATGAGCATGGGCACAACACGCTGCTGGGCCGCAAGCCAGCGCACGTACCGCCCCAAGAGCGCGTAGAACTCAAAGTCCTCCGCCAGCGCCAGCTCCAGCCGCTCGGCGTGCGCTTCCGCACCCGACTCCATCACTTCCAGAACTTCCAGCACGCGCCCGGCTTCGACCCGCACCGCGCCGACGCGGAACGTCGAGACCGTCACCGCGTGCCCGTCATCGCTGGAAACGTGCCCGCTGGCGTGCGCCAGGTGCGGCGACATCAGCGGCACCGCCCGCCCCGAGGCCGTTGCCGATTCACCGCCGCCAACCCCAACCGCCTCCAGCACCACGCCCGGCAGCGCCAGCGCGATGTTCGCCTCACGAGCGATCGCGCCCTCATCAACCGCCAGCGACGCCAACACCGACTTCACCGCGCCGGCGCTCATCGCCCGCGGGTGCGTCGCCTTTGAATCCTGAGTGCCGGCGACTTCAGCAGAACCCACCGCGTCAACGGGTTCACCCGTCTCGCCCCACACGTGCAAAGCACCCTCACACCACACCGCATGCAGCACGTGCTTGAGCATCCTGCCTCGCTGCCCCTCTGCCCCCCCACCGCCAACACCTCATCACTCCGTCGGCCCGAAGCACAAGGACCTCCCTTACGCTCGAACAAACGACCGGCCTGAACTGCGATACCCGACGATCTTCGCCGCCCGCACCGTGCTTCGTGGGCAGATCCGCACACGCTTCAACCTCGATCCGAGCAATGAGGGCGCAGGGACTCGAACCCTGGACCTACGGCTTAAAAGGCCGCTGCTCTACCAACTGAGCTACGCCCTCGGACCATGTCGGATGAACCACCACGACCCCCGCTGCACACATTTCTGCGCGCACGAGGATCGTCGGAACACATCCGAAGCGCATCGTAGAACCCAAATCACCCCGCGGAAAGCCCACGCACCGTTCTTTCACGCACCATCGGCGTTTTCCCTGATCTTCCCGCTGTTCAACCCCCCCGCCCATTCCTCCCCCCTCCAACCCTCAACCGCCCAGCACCCGCCAAATCTCCCACCATTTCAGCCCCCGAAGGCCCGCCCGTTCCCAACCAGCCCAAGCAGCATCTCCGCGTGGCGATCGCTCGCCCCCGCGTGCGTGCGGATGCACGTTCGTGCGTTCGCCGCCATCGCCGCACACGCCGAGCGATTCCGCATCAGCTCCTCGATCTTCGTACGCAGTTGCCCCGGATGAACCACGCTGATCGCCTGGTTCGCCTTCAGCTCATCGACGATCGTCTGAAAGTTCGCATAATGCGGGCCGACGATCACCGCCTTGCCCAGCCCCGCGGGCTCCAGCGGATCCGACGCGCCGAGGTTGACAAAGCTCCGCCCGATGACCACCAGATCCGCCAGCGCGTACGCCTGACGCAGCTCGCCCAGCGTGTCGAGCAGGAATCGGTCGGTGTGCGCACGCGAGGTGCCGGTGGCACGCTTCACGCTCGCGCCCGTGCCGCCACGCTTCTGCGATCGGCGCACGCACATGGGCATGTCGGCCGCCGCCCGATCGAACCGCTCGGGCTTGCGCGGCGCGCACAGCAACTGCACACCCGTCGGGCACGAATCGCTGATGAGTTTCTCTTCCCCCTCCGCGGTTGACCCCGCGACGATCAGCGGTCGGTTCGGATCGATCCCCAAGTCCGCCGCGAGTTCCGCCGCGCCTTTGACCAGTGCCGCCCCCGCCCGCCCGTGCGCGAGGTTCAGCGATTCCTCGCCTCCCTGCGCGATGAGATCATTCAGCGCACTCAAAGCCGAGTCCCACTTCATCGAGCCCGTCACACTCAACCGTTGCGGGCTCACACCCATGGCCGCGAACCGCTTGGCGTACGTCTCGTCCTGCGCGCCGACCTTCGACAGCCGCTTGAACGTCGCGCCCAGAATCGGCTTCAGCTTCGTGTACCCGCCGAACGACTTCGCCGACAGCCGCCCGTTGATCACCGCCACCGCCACGCCCCGCGCATCGCACGCCCTCACAAAGTTCGGCCAGACCTCCAGCTCCACCAGCCCCACCACGTCAGGCCTCACCGCATCCAGAAACCGCTTCACACTCCACGAAAAATCCAGCGGGTACCGCACGATCGGGCACACATCACCGAAGAGCTTCTTCGCGCGGGCCGTGCCCGTGTCCGTCGTCGTCGCGACGATCACCTCCGCCCGGGGCAGCAACTTGGGCACCAGCGTCGCAAGTGCACTGACCTCCCCCACACTCACCGCGTGCAGCAAAACCCGCGGCTTGCTCGCATCCTGCTTCGCCCCCAGCACCGGCGCATGCCCCAACCGCTCGCGCCAACCCTGCCGCCCCTTCCGCGCCCAGATGGGCGAAAGCGCCGCCGCGGCCGCGAGATATCCAAGGTCAAGAACGTTCATCGTCGCGCATGCCGCTGTTCAACCCCTTCGCCCCCGTGCGTTCGTCATGACAACCACACCGAAGTGAGACACCGAACCGAACCAATGGGCAGGCCGGGACTCGAACCCGGGACCCTTCGCATGTAAAGCGAATGCTCTAGCCAGCTGAGCTACCCGCCCGAACGGTCGCATCATAGCGTCGCTCGCACACTTCAGGCACCGAGCGCATCGAGCCAAACGCCCGCATCTCGACGCTTTTTCGCGATCACACTTTCGTCACGACCGCCCATGAAAAAGGGCCGAGCGGTCGAATCGCCGCCCGGCCCCTGCGTTGCTCACTTTGCTGCCTTCCCTCTGACGCACGCCCAACCGGGCGTGATCATTCAGCGGTCACCGGGCTTCAGGTCCGCCGTCGACGCGGGCTTGGTCATCTGCGGATAGATGATCACCCGGTCGTGCACCAGGAAGATGATGTCGTTCATCCCGTCGCCCGTCGCGTCCGCGACGATCGCGTCCCGCGGCTCAAACTCCCGCGCGTCACCGCCCGAGAACATCCGCGTCTCGAAGATCTTCGTCTCCATCGCCAGCAGCAGATTCCGCTTGCTGGTGAAGGTCAGGATCGAACAGTTCTGGTCCTTCGCATCGCACACCACCACGTCCAGCGCGCCGTCGCCGTTGACGTCGCCGCAGGCGATTTGGTGCTCGCTGCGGTCGGCCGCATCAGACCGGAACGCCGCGAAGCTCTCCATCTTCAGCTTGCTGCCCGCCAGACGCACCAGGGCGAACGCGTCGTCACCCAGGCACAGCACGCCGGGCTGCTTGTCACCCGCGAACGCCCCCGCGATGATCTGACCCGCGTTGAAGCCCAGCGTCCGCACGCGCCGCGTCACGCTCGTGTTGTCCATGAACAGCAGCCGCCCGTTGCCACGGTCAGAGGCCACCAGCGTCGGCTTGCCGCCCTCGCTGGGCAGAACCGTCAGACCCACCAGTTCCGTCCCCGGGTCACTCACGGTGATCTGATTCACAACCTTCCACCCAGTCTTCTCGTCATAACGGCACGCACGCACAAAGTTCTTATCCGCGATGAGCAGTTCGCTCTTGCCGTCGCCGTCGATATCCACCAGCGCCGTGTTGTTCGGACCAGCCGCCTGCACCAAACCAAACTGCGGCATCTGCTCGCTGGTCAGCACCACCGCCGGCTTGCCCTTCTCACCCTTCTCACCGGCGCGGACCATGACCATCGGCTCGCCCGGGGTAAAGAGCAGCAGGTCGGTCTTGCCGTCCTGATCAACGTCCGCCGCGAGCATGCTCGAAGGCGGGCGCGTCACGCCCTTGAGATCCACCGTGGTGATCCCGTCGCTCTGACCATCACCCTTGCCCTTGGCCGAGGGCTGGTGCAGTTCCAGCGTGTGCTCGCGTTTGTTCTTCACCACCACCGCCAGCGTCCCCACGCCGTCGAGCGTGACATACCCCATCGCCGCGGGCGAGGCGCCCGCCGTCTTGAGCGTCAGCGGCGCAGGGAAGGTCAGCTTCCGCGTCTGCGCGTCGTAACGCGAAACGCCCACCGCCTTCTCTTCTTCGCTCATCACGAAGACCGTCGTCGTCTGCGCCTCATCCCACGCCCCCGGGCCCGCGGCCGCGATCACCTTCGGCGCCTTGAACGCGCTGAACATCTCCGCGTCGCCCGGGCCCACGCCCGTCCGCTGACGGTACAGGTTCAGCGTGTTGGTCTTCGCGTCGGTGGCGAGCAGATCCGAAAGCCCGTCGCCGTCGATATCGATCGTCACCACCGAGCGGTCCTTGTTGTTTCCGTCGGCAAAGCCGTAGACCTCCGCGTTCGCCTCGCGCTCGCTGATGGTTCCCTCGGCCGTCTTCTCCGCCTCGATGGGCGAAGCGTTGAAGTCATAGAAGACCACCCGCCGGCTCGCTCGCTCGATCACGCCCAGCCCCGCGGGCTTCCGCCCCGCGAACCGCGCCGCGTCCGCGTCGCGCACCGCAGGAGATTCAAACCGCAGCTCGCTGTTCAGCAAACCACGCTTGTCCTTGCTGGACGGGTCCTGCTGCTGACGGAACAGTCGCATGGGGCTGGCGTCTTCAGGAACAACGCCCATGATGTCCATCAGACCGTCGCCGTCGAAGTCCTCGACAATCATCCCCGCGATCTGCCCGCCCGAGCCCAAACGCCGCGGCTCACCCAGCGAGCCGTCCTTGTTCAGCGGAAACACATTCACCCGGTCCTCCGCCATCACCACCAGCTCCGGTGCCGCATCGCCCATCACGTCGGCGATCCGCAGCAGCGACTGCCGAGCCTGCAGGCCCTTGATGCGGTGACGCTGTGTCTGCTTGAACGCACCGTCGCTCTGCTGGGTCAGGATCGTCACTTCCGCGGGGCTTGTGCCCCCGACGATCAGGTCGAGCTTGCCGTCGCCGTTGACATCGAACGCCCGCAGCGCACCCGCCTGGCCCGAGAGTGAAACTTCCTTGCGGTCATAGAACGCCGTCGGACGGAGCTGGTTGACCTTCAGGTCCTTGGTCATCTCTTCAACGGTCTTGGGGGTCTTGCGCCCCAGGTACAGCTCAACCCGCGACTTGCTGTTGTTGATCACCGCCAGATCCGCGATCCCGTCCCCGTTGATGTCCTGCACGATCATCGGCCCGCAGTCGCGATCAATCACGATCGTCCGCATGGGCTCAAACCCGAAGAACGAGCTGAGCTTGGGCTGATCAACCGACACCACCCCCATCGCCGACCCGGCGCACAGAGAGATCATCGCGGCGCCGGAAAGTGCATTGACAACATTCAACATGAGAAGTTCCTTGCAAGGTCTGTCTCTCCGCAACGCGGGAGAGGAGCAGCAGTATACTTGCCCGATCGGCCCGAGTTGCTCCGCACCTCGCGGAAGCCGCGCCCGACCCGGAGTTTCCTTTCATGACCACCGTCGCCACCCTGCTCAGCTCCCTGTGTGTCGCACTCGTCAGCGCCCAGCCCGCGCCAAGCGCCCCGGACAAGCCCGCCGCCGGTTCGGCCCCCGCCGCACCCGCCGCCAAGGCCCCGGCCGCCCCCCCCACCGCTCCCGCCAAAGCTGAAAAAGCCGACATGGCCGACGCCGCCTCCGAAAAGGGCGACATCATCGCCATGACCGACGGCACCAGCCTCACCGCCCCCATCATCAAAGAGAACGCCGAGACCATCTGGGTCGACCTCGCGGGGAAACCCGTAGAAATCGCCCGCTCCAAGATCAATGAAATCACCCGCCGCGCCGCCTCCTCTTCCGCGGGTGAAGAAGAGGCCTCCCCCACCGGCTCCCTCTTCCGCTCACTGCCCAACCCCGCCGCCGTCCCAGAGCGTGCCCCCAAGGAACTCGCCAAAATCCACGGCGAGGCCGTCATCATGGTCTCCACCCCCGGCGGGCTGGGCTCCGGGTTTATCATCCACCCCGAAGGCTTCGCCATCACCAACGCCCACGTCATCCAGGGCGAAACCAAGCTCCGGGCCACCCTCTTCCGCCTCGATACCTCTTCCGACGCGCAGAATCTGCGCCGCCTTGAACTCGACGATGTCGAAATCATCGCCGTCAACAACCACCTTGACCTCGCCCTGATCAAGATCAAGAGCCCCGACGGCAAGCCCTTCCCCACCGTCTACGTCCAGGGCGCTGAGGAACTCACCGCCGGTCAGGACGTCTTCGCCATCGGCGCCCCGCTGGGCCTCGAACGCACCCTGACCACCGGCGTCATCGCCACCACCCAACGCAACATGGACGGGCTGACCTTCATCCAGACCACCGCCCAGATCAACCCCGGCAACTCCGGCGGCCCGCTCTTCAACACCAAGGGCGAAGTCATCGGCGTCACCAACATGAAGCTCATGTTCATGGAAGGCCTCGGGTTCGCCATCCCCGCCCGCTACGTCCGCGACTTCATCCGCAACCGCGACGCCTTCGCCTACGACAAAAACAACCCCAACTCCGGGCACAACTACAACGCCCCCCCGCCCCGCCAGAACTTCGGCAAGGCCCCGCAGCTCGACGATTCCAAGAACTGATCCCTCCGCAATCACGAGATTTCAGCCTCAATGGCCGGGATTCTCCTCCGCGGCGCGGTCCACGAATCACCCGACGCACCAGGCTTCAACCCCTGGTGCGTCGTGCTAACCGGGAAACCCCTTGCTTCGTCAGCCCACAGACATCCTTCCCCCGGCGGTGTTCTCATCCGGTCCGCACCGACATCAAACTGACAGATTCACCGCTGAAGCGCCTTGCACTCACCGTTCTCTGTGCCTCAGATTGACCGCTTGCAGTTCCTCCTGGGCACGCTTTGCGCGCCCGTTCATGACCCTTGAAAGGACCTTTCGATGATGCGACCGTTCTTCCGTGCTGCTGCCGTCGTCTCGGCGGGGTGGCTGAGCCTGGCGAGCTGCTTCGCGGCGGCGCCAAAGTCCAACATTGCCGATCTGGTTTCACCCCAGACCGTCTACCTGCTGTCCGTGGACAACGCCTCCGCGGCGAAGGAGCAATGGGAAAAGTCCGGGCTGGGCAAGCTCTTCACCAACGACCAGTTCAAGGCCGTCTTCGAGGCGATCACCGAAGAGGCGAAGAAGGCCGGCGCCGACGAAGCCAACGCCATGCGCAAGTGGCTCGAGGACGCGGGCGTGAAGGTCGACGAGTTGCCCTATCCCACCGGCACCACGGGCGTGGCGTTCATCGCCCACGTGGACCCGAAGACCAACCTGCCAGAGCTGCGCTTCGTCGCGGTTGCGCAGTTCGGCGATCAGGCCGACAAGTTCGCCGAGGCGGTTGACAAAGTTCTCGCCGAGATGGAGAAGAAGAAGCTCGCGACCATCACCGACCAGGAGATGGCCGGCGTGCAGGGCAAGAAGATCGTGCTGAACAAGCCCGAGAAGCCCAAGAAGGACGAGAAGAAGGCCGGCGAAGAAGAGGAAATGGACTTTGATTTCGAGGGCGACCCGCGCCCGTTCGAGGAGGGCTTCTACGCCCGCTCGGGTGAAACGTTCATCTTCGGCGCAACCGCCGACACGGTCGAGTCGGTGCTGGATCATCTGACGGGCAAGGCGAAGGGCGAGACGCTCTCGTCGACCGCGACGTACGAGCTTGCGCGTCGTCAGCAGGCGCCGAACACCATCGCCAGCTTCACGTGGTACATCGAGCCGATCTCCGCGATGGTCAAGGACCTGAAGGGCAAGCTGCCCGAGCGGAACTGGGAAAAGCCCGAGAGCAGCCTCGCGGGGATGGTCCGTTCCTTCCAGGACGAGACGGGTTCTGTCGCGTACGCGGCGCTGGGGATCATGGGCACCAAGGCCGTCACCGCCAGCGTGGCGCTCGAGACCGAGACGGCCGTCGCGGAAGCGCGTCTGTCGATGCTGACGACCAACCGCAAGGGTCTGCTCACGCTGCTGGAACCGTTCGGCGGCGCGCCCGAAGCGCCGGCCTTTGCCGGCGCCGACGCCGCGGGCCTGGCGATGTTCAGGGTCAAGTTCAACAAGATCTTCGATACCGCGCGCGAGACGCTCAAGTCGATGCCTGCGGAGTCGCGTCAGCAGCTCGAGCCGACGATCATGCAGGCGGAGAGCTTCGCGGGCCCGGTGCTGGCGAACCTCGGGCCTGAGGTGTACATCGTGACGAACATCGATCAGCCGCTGGGCCCGGACAGCTCGCACATCTTCGGTGCGGCGAAGCTCAGCGACGCCACCCCGCTGGTGAACCTGCTGACGGCCTTCGGCGCGCAGGCGGGCCTCAAGCCGCGCGAGTTCGAGGGTCACACGATCTACGACCCGCCGCAGCAGGCCTTCGGCCCGCAGATCTCGCTGGGCATCGGTCTGGGCTACCTCTTCGTCGGTTCGACCAAGGACGTTGAGAACGCCCTCCGCACCGGCGGTCGCACCGACGGCCCGCGCCTGAACACCGAGGCCCGCTTCAAAGCCGCAGGGAAGGTCACCAACCCCGAGTCCTTCGCCTTCGGGTACACCGACATGGCGCAGACGATCAAGCAGCAGTACTGGCTGCTGCAGAACCCCGATCTGGTCTTCGAGGCCCAGACCCGCCGCTTCCGCGATATGGGCATGGACCCCGAGTCCTTCGGCATGAAGAAGCCCGAGAAGCCCAAGTGGGTTGAGAAGCTGCCCCCGGTCGAGACCGTGCTGCAGTATGTGGGCGATGCCGTGGTCGACTCGTACTGGAACGAGGACGGCCTGCAGGTCCGCTTCCGCTACCTTCGTCCGGCGAAGTGATCGCTTCGTGGCGCGGGGCTTTGCCCGCCCACTGACTGACGATCGATCAATCGAGATTCTCACGAACCGACCGCGTGCACAACGCGGTCGGTTTTTTTCTTGCGCTCAAGCGCTCACGCACCGACGGGCGAAGTGTCGGCTTGCGGGCCCGAGCCTGAACCCGTTGAAGACGCGTCCGACGAAGGCGAATCGTTGTTGTTCATCATCGCCTCGCCCGCGGCATCACCGATGGCGAAGGCCTTCAGCACATAGTGCACCGAGGCAGCGAAGAAACCGAGGACTACGCCGAAGATGATCACGACCGCGGCGACCTTCAGCGGACCGGAAGCATCCGTCCAGTACGTTGTGTTCAGCAGCGCACGCGCGCCGACGAGCAGGACCCCTACGGGGATGAACATCACCACCCCGCGGATGAGCGCACGCAGCGCGGGCTGAGGCTGACGCAGCAGAACCACCATCGCCGAAGCACCGGCGAGCGCAACCGCGGCGGCTTCACGGGCGAAGAACCACGGCTTCATGCTCAGCGTGCCGAGCTGGCCGTTGACGCTGACATAGCCGAGCAAGGCGCCAACACCCACGCACGCGCTGACGCAGAGCAACCCGATGGCGGGCCCGCCCTTGAACTTACCCAGCGAGAGCAGAACGCCGAAGACCGCCGCGGTCAGCGTCACGAGTTCGAACCCGATGAGGAACCAAAGCGGCTTGGGCTGCAAAGCGGCGGCGGCGGCAAAGGCCAAAGCCGACAGACCGACCAGCGCACAAACCGCGCCGGTGATGATGGTGAACGCTCGACTTTGCGCGATATCCATAGGGTGCTCTCGATCGGTCAGTTCGGTCTCAATACGCATGAAGACTATCGGCCGTTCGAGCCCGGTTCACCGGTCTGGTCGGGCGGATGGTCCGTGAAGGCGGTGTAACTTCGAACGGACCGGGCAAAAGGCTTGAAGTTCGGGCCCTGCGCGGGTCGATCACATCTTGGGGACCAGTGGTCCTGATTGACAACCCGTGCCGACGGTGCGCCCAAAGTTCACCGCCCTGTCGAGCACGCTCTTTGCTCTGCTTCCCCAGCGGGAGACGTGAACGCGACGGAACGCGCTCACCACCACGACCCCCCCGCTCCTCTCGCCTCTTGCTGTGGTCCTCTTGCCTCGGTCGGTTCGGATGAAGGAGTATTCATGAGCGGCATCACCTCCGGCGTCGGCGTCTTCAGCGGGATCAACCGCGAGCAGATCATCGGGCAGCTCCTCGCGATCGACGCGCGCCCGAAGAGCATCAGCCAGAGACGCATCGTCCAGCTTCAGGGCTTGCAGGCCGCGTACTTGGACGTGAACTCCAAGATCTCCGCACTCCGCACCGCTGCCAAAGCCTTCGGGACCAACAACCTCTTCAATGCCGCCGCCACCAACAGCTCGAACCAGGATGTTCTGACGGCCAAGGCCAGCGCCGGCGCGGCGCAGGGCTCGTACTCCTTCGTCGTTGATCGCCTCGTTTCCACGCAGCAGACGCTCTCCAGCGGCTTTGCCAACTCGGGGACCGACGGCATCGGGCTGACCAAACTCACCATCGAATCTTCACAGGCCCGCCTCGACCGCGATACCGACCTCTCCCAACTCAACGGCGGCGCGGGGATCGCACGCGGCAAGATCATCGTCACCGACTCCAGCGGCGCACAAGCCACCATCGACCTCTCCCGCGTCGGCACCGTGAACGACGTCATCACGGCCATCAACTCCGCCACGGGCGTTCGCGTCCGCGCCAGTGTTGAAGGCGACCGCTTCCTTATCAAGGACAACGCCGGGGGCGCGGGCTCGATCACCATCGCCGACGCGCCGGACTCCACCACCGCCACCAGCCTCGGAATCATCGGCACCAACGCCGGCGGTCTGATCACCGGCTCCCGCGTGAACACCCTCGGCGGGCAGACGGCCCTTTCGACGCTCAACGGCGGTCTGGGCGTGGCGATCCGCTCAGAGATCTCAACCGCCGCCACCCCCGACTTCCGCATCAAGGCCCGCTCGGGCGTCTCGTTCGATATCGACATCGGCGACACCTACGCCACCGTCGACGGCAAGCTCACCAAGACGCGCTCCGCCGCCACCGACCTGGCGGGCGTCGTGCAACGCATCAACGAACAGTCGGGCGGGGCGATCACCGCCTCCATCGACGCGACGACGAACTCGCTGCGACTCGTCGACAACACCGTCCCCGACTCGGGCGATCCCTTCGTCGTCGAAGAGATCAACAACGGGACCACCGCCCGCGATCTGGGCATCATCGCCTCCACCCCGGGCGGGACCATCACCGGGCGACGCCTCAACGCCTCGCTCAACTCAACGCTCCTGCGCAACCTCAACGGCGGTCAGGGCATCAGCGGCGACGGGGCCTTCAACGTCACGCTCGCCAACGGCACCGCGCTGAGCCTCACCGTCGACACGAACACCTCCGTCAGCGACTTCATCCGCGACTTCAACTCCGCCGCCTCGGGGCGGGCGACGCTGTCGCTGAACAAGTCGGGCGTGGGCTTCACCCTCACCGACAACACCACCGGCGCGACACAGCAGACCATCAGCGGCGCCGGCGCAACCTCGCTGGGCTTCACCGCGGGCAACTTCTCCACCGCCTCGCTGAACTCCGCCCGCTCGCAGCTCCAGTACATCAGCGACTCGACCCGCCTGGACACCCTCAACGGCGGCGCGGGCATCGGCACCGGGCAGATCGAACTCATCAACTCCTACGGCGAACGCTCCGTCGTCGCCATCGACTCCTCCGTCCAGACCATCGCCGATCTCAACCGCCGCCTGACCGGCAACCAGCTCAAGGCCCGCGTCAACGACAAGGGCGACGGCATCCTCATCGAAGAGGTTCAAAAGCCCTCCGGTGCCGGCGGCAGCAAGATCTCCATCAAGGACATCTCCGGCGGCGTGGCCCGCTCGCTCAACCTCGTCGGCACCGCCTCGGGCACCGGTTCGTCGAACAAGATCGACGGCTCCTTCGAACGCGTCATCAACTTCGCCGCCACCGACACGCTGGAACAGATCTCCACGAAGATCAACGAAGCGGGAGCTCTCGCCTCCGCCTCCATCCTCAGCGACGGCTCCTCCGCACGACCCTTCCGCCTGGCGCTCACCGCACGCTCGACCGGCCTCGCCGGTTCGTTCGTGGTTGAGTCCGAGGGTACTGATCTGGGCCTGACCAACACGGCCGAAGCCCGCAACGCCCGCGTCTTCTTCGGTTCCGCCGACCCGGCAAAGGGCGTGCTGCTCACCAGCACCACCAACACCATCAGCGGCGCCATCGACAAAGTCTCCGTCGATCTCAAGGGCGTCAGCTCTTCGCCCGTCACGCTGACGGTCACGAAGGACACCGCCGCCATCGAGAAGGGCATCACCGACTTCATCGACGCCTTCAACGCCCTGGCCGAATCGATCGACAGCCGAAGCAAGTACGACGCCGACACGCAGAAACGCGGCGTGCTGCTGGGCGATTCCACCTCGTCTTCGTTCCGAGCGCAGCTCTTCTCGCTCGCGGTCGGCGCGCCGGTGGGCGTCTCCGGGCGTTACCAATCGCTCTCGCAGGTCGGTGTGACCTTCAGCAACAGCAAGCTCTCGCTGAACACCGACAAGCTGCGCCAGGCGCTGGCGACCGATCCCAAGGCCGTCTCCGATCTCTTCGCCGCCAAGGGCGCAACCACCTCGGTCACGAGCCAGCAGCCCATCCGCGATCTCAACGGCAACGTGATCCCGGGCGCATTCACCAACACCACCCAGTCGGGCACGTTCACCAGCCAGGGCGTGCTGGAACGCATCGCCGACCTCGCCGACCGCTACACCCGCTCAACCGACGGCCTTTTCACCCGTCAGAACAAGACCATCGACGAGCAGATCAAGTCCGCCAACGCCCGCATCACCGCCATCGACGCGGGGATCGAACGCCGACGTGCTCTGCTGAACAGCCAGTTCCTGCGGATGGAAGAAGCCATCGGCAAGCTGCAGAGCCAGCAGGGCTCGATCTCGAATCTTGCCAACCTGATCGGGCGCTGACCGGGAAGCTCGACGACGACTTTGAACGTTTTTTTCACCCAGAACCGCAGCGACGCTGAAGCACCCCCCCGTTCAGGCCGATAGCTCATGGCGATGCCCGCCGACACCAATCAAGCCGACGCGTACCTTGCCACGAAGGTCCTCACCGCCAGCCCCGCGGAGCTTCGTCTGATGCTCCTCGACGGGGCGATCAAGTTCTGCACCCAGGGGCGCGACGCCCTTGAGAAGAAGAACTTCGAGGGCTGCTACAACGGCTTCAGCCGCACCCGCAACATCCTCGTTGAGCTCGTGGGCACCATGAAGCCCGAGCCCAACCCTGACCTGTACAACAAGCTCTCCGCCCTCTATATGTTCATGATCTCGCGCCTGCTGCAAGCAAGCCACGAGAAGGACGTCGTCAAAGCCAACGAGGTCATCGACCTGCTGCACTTCGAGCGCGAAACCTGGGTCATGGCGATGCAGAAAGCCGCTCAGGAACTCAAGGGCAACACCGTCAACGACCCACTCACGGCCGCCCTCACCGCGCCCGCTCAGTCCAATACCAACCGCTCAAACGCCCCCCGCGCCGTGGCGCACCCGGGACTCGCCGCCGCCGCGGGCGATGGCTACTCCTCCGTCAGCTTCCAGGGCTGAAGACACCAAACCGTCTATTGAAATCAACCGCTCAGAGCCCCGCCGTCAGCAGCACTTCCTGGCTCGGCGTCATCAACTGCGCCGCCAGGTTCTCCAGCACCGCGCCGATCTGCACGTTGCTCTCCGCCTGTCGTTCCGCGACGCGGATGAGCTCGATGGCCGCGCTGCACCGAGCGACCTGTTCGCCGTTCTCCGCTCGACGCAGGTGCGTCCGCCAGCGATCCGCCAGCAGCCCCAGCATCCGCTTGCACCAGAACTGGTTCGCGGCCTCTTTGCTGGCGTTGGGTTTTCCTTCGACGGTCGCCTTCGCCCGCTCTTCCACGAGCTTGCTCATCAGCGCCCCGACCCCCGCCGCAACCGTCGGCCCTGCGGGCAGCGTCCCGCCGCCGGGCGAAAGCGCCGCCGCCTCGATGGCCTTCAGCGCCGGGTCGAGTGCGCTGTGCCACTGGTACAGCCCGTGCTCAAGTGCAACGAGCGCCGCACCGGGTGAGCCGCTGGCAAACCGCAGCAGCCAAGGCGAAACGTTCGCGTCCACCTCAACCCCGCTGATCTGCATCCAAGCCTGCATGTCGCGCTCGGTGAGTGTCCCGAACGACACGCGCTGACACCGCGACCGCACCGTCGCAAGCAGCCGGCTTTCGTCGCTGGTCACCAGGATGATCACCGTCCCCTCCGCCGGCTCTTCGAGGGTCTTCAGCACCTGGTTCTGCGTCACCGGGTCCATCAGTTCCGCTTCGTCGACGATGAAGACCTTCCCCGCCAGCCCCTGGGGCAGTTCACTGGCAACGCGCGACAACGCCGCGGGCTTGAGGAGAAACTCATCGACCACCGCCTTGGCGATGGTGCGTTGCTTGCTCTTACGTGCTTGATCGTCGCTGCTGACCTTCGCGAGTTCCTTGCGGATCACGTGCACGTCCGGGTGCGTGCCGCGTTGCACGAGCCCGACGATCCGCTCGCGCATCGCATCATCGATCGAATCGCCCGTTGAAAGCAGCTTGGCTGCGAATGCTCTGGCAGTTGTGAACTTCCCCACGCCGCGAGGCCCTGAGAAGATCCACGCGTGGTGCACGCGCCCCGTCCGCACCGCACCACGCAGTATCTCCACCGCGCGGCGTTGCCCAATGATCCCATCCAGCGAGATCGGCCCCTCGCGCACGCCCTCCCCGGGCTCATCGCCATCATCCAGCATGCTGCTGGCCTTCGCCTCGGCAACCACCGAAGCCGCCGCCGCCGATTCACGCTTCGCCACGGCGCTGCTCGCCGACTTCGCACCCGCCTTCGCAAGCGGCTCGATCTTGCCCGCCTCGTCCACCTTCTTCGGCTCAGGCGTCATCGGCCCAAGCAACCCCATCTCCGCAAACCCGCCCTGCTCCGCCTCACCTTTCGACGCACCGCCCGCCGCCGCCTTACCGCCCTTCCCCGCCACGCTCTTGCGCTTCACACCAGCCGCGGCTTCCTCCCCACCACCGTCCGACTTGCCTGCGGGCTTCTTCGCCATAGACGCAAGCATAACCCCGCCTCCGCTCCCGTCCCATCCGCTCCTTCGCCTTCGCCCCCGTTTCCGATCAACCCGCCCACCCAGACCGGCAACAATGCCCCCATATGCCCCCCACTTCACCCGCACCCTCCCCCTTACCATCAACCGCTCCTCCCCCGGCTTCCCGTGCGCACATCGCCATCCTCCTGGCCTTCTCCCTCCTCGCCCTCTTCGCCCCGTTCATCACCCCCGCCATCGCCCTCGCCCTGGGCATCATCCTGGGCCTGCTGGGCATCAGCCCCCTGCCGACGCTCCAAAAGAACGCCAGCAAACTCCTCATCCAGATCAGCATCGTGCTGCTGGGCTTCACGCTGAGCCTTTCGCAGGTCGCCCTCGCCGGCCGCGCGGGCCTCGCCTTCTCGACCGGCGCGATCATCCTCGTGCTCATCATCTCCGAACTGCTCGCTCGCGTGCTGAAAACCGACCGACCCGTCGCCACGCTCCTCTCCGCCGGCACCGCGATTTGTGGCGGCTCCGCCATCGCCACCACAGGGCAAGTCATCCACGCACCCGCCGCCGCCATCGCCCTCTCCACCGCCATCGTCTTCATCCTCAACGCCGTCGGCGTCTTCGCCTACCCGTTCGTCGGCCGCGCGTTGGGCCTCACCGATCACCAGTTCGGCGCGTGGTGCGCCGTGGGCGTGCACGACGTCGCGGGCGTCGTCGCCGCCAGCGCCGACTACATGGGCTCAAAGGTCGCCCAGCAGGACGCAACCGTCATCAAGCTCATCCGCGTGCTGTGGATCGTCCCTGTCGCCTTCGTGCTGGGTCACATCCACCGCAAGGCCCTCTCCGCCTCGGGCGATCAATCCCCCAGCGCCGCCAAAGCACCCTTCCCGTGGTTCACTGTTTACTTCGTCCTGGCGTGCCTTCTTCGCGCGGGGCTCGACGCGCTGCTTTCAACTGAAAAGCAGACCATCGCCGACATCGCCTCGTACGTCAAGCTCGTCGCCTCACACCTGCTCAGCCTCGCGCTGCTGCTCATCGGCACCGGTCTGACGCGCAAAGCCATCGCCGCCGTCGGCTGGAAGCCGGCGCTCCACGGGCTCATCCTGTGGCTGATCATCAGCGCCGCTTCGTTGTTCGCCGCGATGCACCTGCTCTGAGCGACGCACCGCGCTTGTTCGCCGGCTTCTTCGCTTCCGCACAGGGTGAAACCATCTCGCGGTACACCGCCCCGCACTCCGCCCCCTCGCTCGTGCCCATCTTGTACGTGTTCATCTTCGTGATCCGCGGCGAATAACAGTGCAGCGTGATCAAATCCACCCCCGGCGCCTGCATGTTCGCCACCTGATGAATATCCGCGTCCATCGCCGCACACACATACCCCGGCGGCATGGGCACCGCGCCAACCGGACAGATCAGCCCCGAATCCGTCTTGCAGAACCGAATCTCCGTCCCCGTCCCCTCCACCACACGGAACGCGCACGACACGCCCTCATGGTCATGGATCGGCGTGCAATGCCCACTCCGCCAACACAGCGCCAAAAGCTCAAACCAGGGCGTCGCGGCGATGACATTGCGCCGATACCCGCGCACACCGAAGACCACCGCGGGCTCAAGGTCTGCACGCGAGACGTTCGTCTCACCCAGCATCTTCGAGAGCACGCCCAGATCCGCCCGCCCGTTGAGCGACGCGAGATAGTCGATCAGCTCCGCGATCTTCGGGAACGTCACGCGCGGGTCACCCGGCGCGTCACTGCACAGCGAAGCCGATTTCATCCGTGCGATCATCGACAGCTCCAACACGCCCCGCGAACAGGTGCCCCACCCTTAAGGGTGGCCGCGAACAGTCTACACCGTGCCGAGGTAGGCCGCACGCCCTCCGGCTCGATCGACCAGATTTGCCATCTTTCGCCGGGATTATACCCTTTTATAATCCAAACAAATCGTCAAAATCGACGATCAACAACCATCCCAGCGATTCCCAAACCCACGCTCTTGGCTCAACCGCTTCAGCGACCTAGGATGGGTGGTCCGCCGATCGAGACTCAGCGATCGGCCTGCCCGTGCACGTGGCGCGGGTCGACAGGATCTTTCGTTTTGCTGAAGCGCCCTTGTGGCGGTCAGCGCCTCGAGCCCACGGACGGGCCCCCGCCCGCTCCTCACTCTGGGCTCGATGCTGTCTGAGTCGCTGCCGCCGGTGTCGCTGAAAGGTTTGTGTCCCATGGCCAACCAACTCGTCCAAGATCTCATCGAAGCCGGTATCCACTTCGGGCAGCGCGCCGCGAACTGGAACCCCAAGATGCAGCCCTACATCTGGGGCAAGCGCAACAACATCCACATCATCGACATCAAGGAGACCATCAAGGGTCTCCTGCTCGCGAAGAAGTTCCTCGCCCGCGTCGTCGCCGACGGCAAGGACGTCTGCTTCGTCGGCACCAAGCGCCAGGCCCGCGCCGTGCTCGAGCAGCACGTCGGCGGCGTAAAGCAGCACTACGTCACCGAGCGCTGGCTCGGTGGCACCCTCACCAACTTCCGCACCATCCGTTCGCGCCTCAAGCGCATGGAAGAGCTCGAGGGCGTTGAGCAGAAGGACAACTTCGCCTCCTACTCCAAGAAGATGGAGTCCCAGCTCCGCCGCGAGATGCGCAAGATCCAGCGCAACCTCTCGGGCATCCGCGGGATGGACAAGCTCCCCGGCGTGCTCGTGGTCATCGACACCAAGCGCGAGATGAACGCCCTGAAGGAAGCCAAGAAGCTCGGCATCCCCACCGTCTGCCTCATCGATACCGACGGTGACCCGGACATGGCCGACATCGCCATCCCCGGTAACGACGACTCGATGCGTTCCATCGACGTGGTGATCCGCGAGCTCTGCCTCGCCATCGCAGAGGGCAAGCAGCAGCGCCAGGCCAAGCTCGAAGGCGACCAGGGCGCCCCGGGTGCTGACGGTCAGCGCCGCTCGCGCCGCGCTCAGTACCGCGCCGACGACGCCCCCACCATGCCCGAGGAGGCCGCCGCGGCCCCCGCCGGCAAGCAGGGCTAAGCCGGAGCGTTCTCGCTTTCCGCACGTCCGCCGCCGCCGCGGGACCTGTTCTTCAACCGAAGAATCTCCCGCGCGCGGTTTGACCATTCCCGTTCCGACACCCCGACCCGCTCACGGGTCACGACCAAACGCACCGCGATTTCACCAAAGGACCGACCCATGGCCGAGATCAACGCAGCCGAAGTGATGAAGCTCCGCAACCGCACCGGGCTCTCGATGATGGAATGTAAAAAAGCCCTCGTCGAGGCCGGCGCCGACCTTGAGAAGGCCGAGGAAATCCTCCGCAAGAAGCTCAAGGGCAAGATGGACGCCCGCACCGACCGCGCCTCGGGCGCAGGCCGGATCACCGTCGCGATGCACAAGCCCGACGCCGGCGGCAACGTCCCCCACGCCGCCATCGCCGAGGTCCGCGCCGAGACCGACTTCACCGCCATGAACGAGCACTTCGTCGCCATGTGCGCCCGCGTGACCGACCTCGCCGCTGAGCAGCCCGTGGGCAACGTCCCCTGCACGGGCGAGATCCAGGCCGAGATCGACAAGATCCGCATCTCCACGGGCGAGAACTGCTCCTTCGCCCGCGGCTTGAAGTACAACGGCGGGCCCAACGCCGTCTTCGGCGCTTACGTCCACCACGACGGCAAGACCGGCGCGCTCATCCACGCCGAGGGCAACATCACCCCCGAGCTGCTCAAGCAGATCGGCATGCACTGCGTCGCCGCCGTCCCCGCCCCCAAGGGCGTCTCCGCCAACGACATCCCCAAGGACGTCGTCGAGAAGGAACGCAAGTTCCGCATCGAGCAGGCGATGGAATCCGGCAAGCCCAAGGAAATCGCCGAGAAGATGGTCGAGGGCGGCATGCGCAAGTTCTTCGAAGAAATCGCCCTCCTCGAGCAGCCCTACATCATGGACCCCACCAAGAAGGTCAAAGACATGCTCCCCAAGGACGCAACCATCGTCGCCTTCGCCCGCTGGGCCGTGGGCGAGACGAACTGAGACGCGTTCGTCCCTCGCATCACACAATCACGTTTAGCCACGCAACGACCCGGCACGCAAAGCCGGGTCGTTGTGCATTCATACCCTTCGCTCATGTCCAAAGCCTCCGCACGCCGAATCGCGACGTGTATCTTCGCCGGAGGATCGCTTTCGTACGCCTCAGCGCTCGTCTCGCAGTTGGAGCCGAGCGATCTCCGCACGTTCGAACCACTCCGCACACAACATCAACCCAAGCTCGCCAGGGCGTCATCAAAGGAACCGCTCGATGCTCTCCGGACGAAGGGCTACACCTTCGAAACCTGGAACGTGTACTTCGACCGTCGGTACGAGTTTTCATTCCCTCCCGCGAGGTCCGTATCCGAAGCTGCACCGCTCTGGGCACATACGCCAACCGCCGACGAGTTTGCTAAACTCGGCAGCCCCTCACTGATCACCAGTACCGCCCTCGGCTGGCCCATGCTCTGCGCCACCTACTCCTTCTGGCACGAACAAAACGCCACGACGCAATACCGAGGCGCGTTCGCGTTCTCTGGTAGACCCACCCCCACCTTCGTCCTTCCCTACACACCCATCTGGTCCGGCCTGCTGCTGAACACCGCGTTCTACGCCGTCATATTCGCCATCGCTTGGCGAATCGTCCGCGCGGTTCGTTCGTTCGCACACGAATCGCACACCGCCTAGTTTCTTTGTTACACTTCCCGCACTATGGACATCCGCCCCGGCGAGCAGTACACCATCTCCCGCAAGTTCTTCAAGCTCTTCGGCGCCTCGTTCCGCATCCTCGACCCGCGCGGGCAGGTCGTCGGCTTCTGCAAGCAGAAGGCCTTCAAACTCAAGGAAGATCTCCGCATCTACACCGACGAGTCGATGTCCACCGAGCTCGTCAGCATCCAGGCCCGCAACATCATCGACTTCGGCGCCACCTACGACGTCACCCTTCCCTCGGGTCAGGTCATCGGCTCGCTCCGACGAAAAGGCCTCGCCAGCACCTTCCTCCGCGACTCGTGGCTCATCTTCAACACCACCGGCAAACAGATCGCCTACCTCGAAGAAGAGAGCGGCCTGCTCAGCGTTCTCCGCCGCTACGTCGAGTTCATCGCCTTCCTCTCGCCTCAGAAGTTCGTGCTCCGCTCCGACGAAGGACGTGAGGTCGCCCGTTTCCGCACACACTTCAACATCTTCCTTTACCGCCTCAGCGTCACGATCCTCGCCGACGACGACGAACTCGACGACCTGATGATCCTCGTCGTGGGCTGCCTGGTCGCGGCGATCGAAGGCCGTCAGAGCGGCGGCTAATCACCGCGAGCGTGCGACCACTCGCCCGCCCAAGCTCGCCTTTGGTTTCCACCGTTTGACCGCGCTTACGCGACCGTTCCCTCGCGCGGGCCCATCGCCGCCAGCTCGCTCGCCTCTTTCGCCAGTGCACGCCGATACTGCACGAACCCGATCGGCATCGTCATCACGTACAGCGTGAAGACCACCGCCGAGGTCAGCCACCCGTCCCGCATCACCCCCAGCGCCAGAACCGCCACCAGCGCCAGCAGCAGCGGCGCCAGCGCCCGGCTGATCTTCACACCTTTGATCGACATCATCGGGATCTTGCTGACCATCAGCAGCGCCAGCACCGTGGTGATCGTCAGCGTCGCCCACACCGGCATCGTGTACCCCACCGTCGGGCTCATCGCCAGCATGACCGGGACAACCACCGCCCCGCCCGCCGCCGGCGCGGGCAGCCCGCTGAAGAACTTCGACGTGGGCGTGCCGGGCTTCTTCTTGCTCGCGTTCGCCGCGAAGCGCGCCAGCCTGATCGCCGCGCACAGCGCAAAGAGCATGCACGCCGCCTGACCCATCAGCTCGATATCCCGCGAAGCCCCCGCCCCCGTGATCCCCGCGCCGCCCAGGGCTTTGAACTGCCACTGATAGATCAAGAACGCCGGCGCGACCCCGAAGGCCATGAAGTCCGCCATCGAGTCGAAGACCTCGCCGAAGTTGCTCGTCACGCGCAGCAGGCGGGCCATGCGGCCGTCGAGCCCGTCGAGAATAAAGCTGATCACAATCGCCAGCACCGCCTCGCGGAGCTGCCCGATCATCGAAAAGTGCACGCTCGCCAGCCCCGCGCACAGACTCGCCGCGGTGATCATGTTGGGGAGCAGCTTCCGCAACTCCACCTCACGCGGCCGCAGATCCCTTGGCGCCCGCGGCTCACGCCGCCGACCGCTCCACCCCCGCCGCGGCGACGATTCCAATCCCTCGCCGTGCTCAGTCTGCGCGCCGTTGATCCGCATCATCGGTCCCTTACCCCCCCACCACCGCGTCGGCCGGGGTCTGCGACTTCACCACGGGTTCGACGATCGGGCCCTTCGGCAGCGCCAGCTTCGCAAGCAAGCTCTCACCCGCGATCACGCGGTCACCCACCTGCACCAGCACCTCCGCATCCATGGGCAGATACACCTCGGCCCGCGAGCCGAAACGGATCAACCCGAACCGCTCCCCCGACTGCACCGTCTGGCCTTCCTTCAGGTGGTTGACGATCCGCCGAGCGACCCAACCGGCAATCTGGGCAAAGGCGACGTACCGACCACGGGCATCCACCATCAACACGGCCGACCGCTCATTGTGCTCGCTGGCCTTGTCGAGCGACGCGGTCAGGAACTTGCCCGGGACGTACGCGACCTTGGTGATCTTGCCCGCCGTGGGAACGCGGTTGACGTGGACGTTGAAGATGTTCAGGAAGATCGCCACCCGCTGCATCGGGCCCGTGGGCGCGTCGGGGTTCCCCGCACGCAGCTCGGGCGGGAGCGGCGCCTGATCAATCCGGATGACCTTCCCATCCGCCGGGCTGATGATCTGATCCATCCCGGGAGGGGTGACGCGGGCCGGATCGCGGAAGAACCACAGCGCCCACCCCGTGATCAACAGGGCCAGCGCCATCACGATCAGCCCCAGCCAACCCAGCACAATGATCGCCGAACCGCCCAGGATCAAAGCCCCGGCCGCCAGCGGAACAATCACAACCCAGCCTTCACGTGCAATCTTCAACGCGATCGCCTTCTCAGGCGGCAAGGGCCTACAGGACTTCTCAAGCCGCTCGCCCGTCTTGCCCCCGGGCGAACCACCACCCCCCTCCCCCCCCCCCCCCCCGACTGGCTGATCCCCCACGCACACGACAACCAACTCACTCGCCCGCCCCCGCTCGTGAAGATCAAGTTTAGACCATCTCCACCCCCCGCGTCGTGCGGGACATGTTCGTATTTACTAACCAAAAGATGGCTATTCCGCCCCCTCTGTCAGGTCGGATCGTGACCGCGCACCGCCAGCCCTGTCGTGCGTTCGCACGGGTTGGTCGGGTTGGAGTATCGGTTTAAATCGAAAGTCCGAAGCCGTCAGGCCGCCGCGGCGAGGCCCGAGTCGGGGTCTTCACCCAGACGGGCCTCTTCGATGAGCTCCGTCGCTCGGCGGAGCAGTTCCGATGGTGAGAACGGCTTGGTCAGGATCATCCGGATGTTGGTTGCCGCCAGGTGCTGCTCGGTCAGGGCGTGGGCCTGACCTGTCAACAGCAGGACCGGAACCTGGGCAAGCCTGGGTTCGGAAAGCATCGATTGGCACAACTGCACCCCGTCGGCCCCGCTGAGGTGATAATCCACGATCGCCAGGTCAAAGTGACCACGCCTCAGCAGGCACAGGGCTTCCTCGGCACTGCCGACGCCGACGACATGCATCCCGACTTCCGCGAACTTGTGGGCCGCGATTGCCGGGATGTGCGGCTCGTCGTCAACAACGAGCACCCGCCAACTCTGAGCTGACTGATTCTGAGACATGAAGAAGGCCTCTCTCTGCGGGTTGCTAATGTGGTCTGCAACCGGCTGTTCTTTCAGAGAGATCGGAGCCTGCCTCAGGCACCTGCACCTTTGGGCTCGTTCGGAATGACAACGAAAAACCAGCCTTGCGGGCTGGATCGCCTAGCCAAGGCGGGTAAGTCCGTTGGCGGGTTGACCGTGCCGGTCGTGCACAATCGTCAGTTCTCGGGCCCGAGATTCACCTCAGCGGAGAACCCTTGGTTGGCACGGAACGGCGGGTTGGCCGTACGGGCTCAGCCTTGCGGGCCGCCGCAGAACTCACCGCCCTCGACCGGGGCCGGCGGTGGGAGCTTGCGGAGGACGCCCTTGGCAACGTCGGCGAGCTGGGCCATCGACTTGCAGAGCGTGATTTCCGGAACGGCGGCGGCGGGGACGTCATCGACCGCGCGACCGCCGACGATCAGCTCGCAGCCGCGTTCGCGAAGCTCGCGGCCGTATTTGCACAGGTCCGCAACCAAGGCGTCGCGATCATCCGAAACGCTGGCAGCGATCCAGACCAGCTTGGGCTGATAGGCACGCTCGGCGTTCTTCAGAACCGACAGCGGGGTCACCGGGCCCAGGTTCACATCGCAGAAGCCCTGATCCGCAACCACCGCTGAGGCCATGAGCGAAGGGAGCAGATACGGGTCGTTGTTCACCCCGCAGCCGATGGCCATGGGTGAGGACGCGGTGGTCGGGGGCAGCAGCATGCGGAGCTGGCTGATGGCCTGAATGGCGATGTTGGTGGCGCGGTGCTCGACGACGATCCCCCACTCGGCGTGCAGCCAGAGCGTGCCCAGCTTGGTCATCGCGGCGCGGACGGGCCCGTCGAAAATGGCCGCGGGTGACCAGCCTTGGAGGTACAACCCGTGGATCATCGCGGTGCTGCGGGCGTGCTGACCGGCTTCAAGGGCTTCGTAGAGCGTGCCGGACATGTCTTCGCGGTGCGCCCAATCGGCCGGCAGTTCGCGAAGGGTCGAGAGTCCGAGTGCATCGGGCTGAACGAGACTGGCACCGATGGCGCGGATGAAACGCACGGCCTCTTGAATGGCGATTCGGCGGTGCCCGCCGACGGTCCGAGAGGCTTGCAGCGCCCCTTCGTCGACCCACCGTTTCAAAGAGGATTCGCTGACGCCGATTGCTCGGGCAAGCTGACTGGGGCTGAGAGTCTGTTCCATGGCTCATCTCACGAAGTACCGACTTCGAAAACGCCACGGCGCGAACGGAACACAACGCCTTGGAGCCCGTTGAAGGGCTTATCGGAAGTGCTCATCGGTTCCTCAGGGGTTCACCTGAACATCAACCGGCAAATTCCCGAGTATTTGGTGGCTCTGAACGATTTGAACGATTTTACACCCAAAACAGTTGGCAGACCAGTCGGTCGGTGCTATTCTCATGCAGTTGAACGTTTTGAACGTTTTTCGACCGGTCGTCAGGGAGGCTCCCATGATTGCACGACTCCACGGTCAGAATGGCTGCTGCGGCGGGGACCATCACGAAATGGATGCCGGTGGCGTTCAGGTCGCCACGGCACTGTCTGGGCACCCCACGGTCGACCTGCCCCGCATCGAGGCGGCGGTTCGAGAGATCCTGATCGCCATCGGTGAAAACCCTGATCGCGACGGACTCCTCGATACCCCTGCCCGGGTGGCTCGGGCCTACAGCGAGATCTTCGGCGGTCTTTCGCAAGACCCGGCCGAGCACCTCAGCCGCGTGTTCGATCAGGAATCGGACGGCCCGGTGGTGCTGCGGGGGATTCCGTTTACGTCGATGTGCGAACATCACCTGCTGCCGTTTGTGGGCACGGTGGATGTGGCGTACTTGCCCGCGGGGGGCAAGGTCGTTGGGCTGAGCAAGCTGGCGCGGACGGTTGAAGTCTTTGCCCGGCGCCCGCAGGTTCAGGAGCGGCTGACGGGGCAGATTGCCCAGGCGATTGAAGAGAACCTTCGCCCGGCGGGGGTGGCGGTGGTGGTCCGTTCGGCGCACATGTGCATGTCGATCCGGGGTGTGGGCAAGAGCGGGTCGGAGATGGTGACGACGGCGATGCGAGGAGTCTTTCAGACCGACGTTGCGCAGCGTCGGGAGATTTTGGCCCTGATGAAGGGCTGACGGGATTGCAAGCGCGGTTCGTTCCCCGGCCGTGCGGGACGGTCGGGCGTAGGGCACGTCGAGGTGGGTTGCCGGGCGGATCGCGTGGAGCAAGGGCAGGCTGATTGGGCTTCGGCTCGGTCAGTCTGCCGCCGTTTTTGGGGCGTGCGGGTTTGTGAGAAGATCGAACAATCGGCGGGATCAATGATGGGTGCGGCGGGGAGAAGGGCGAAGCGGAGGAACGGGCATGGCTCGGCAGCAGAAGACCGACAATCACGGCAGCGCGGCGGCGGGGAACCAGGTCGGGGCGACGGTGGTTCACTGGTTCCGCAATGACTTGCGTGTTCGTGACAACACGGGGTTGATGGCCGCGAGTGCGCTTGGGAAGACGCGTGGGGCGGCGGTGGTTGGGTTGTTTGTCGTGAGCCTCGGGCAGTGGATGCAGCACGACTGGAGCGGGGTGAAGGTGCGGTTTGTGATGCGGTGTGTGCGGGAGTTGAAGGGGGAACTGGCGAAGATCAATGTGCCGCTGGTTGTGCGGGTTGCGAAGACGCTGAAGGATGTGCCGGGGGTTGTGGAGAAAGCGGCGACGCAGGTGCGGGCGGCGGCGGTGACGGCGAACCGCGAGTACGAGATCGACGAAGCGCGGCGTGATGAACGGGCGGGTGAGCTTCTGCGTGCGGCGGGCGTGAGACTGGAGCTGTTTCACGATCAGACAGCGATTGCGCCGGGGGATGTGCGGACGCAGACGGGCGGGCCTTACACGGTGTACACGCCGTTTAAGAAGCGGTGGATGGAGCTTTGGAATGAGCGGGGCGGGGTGAGGCCGCTGGGCGTGCCGGATGTTCAGGAGGAGACGGGGATCGAGGGCGATGAGGTGCCGATCGAGGTTGAGGGGTTCAGCACGACGGTGGACGATGCCCTCTGGCCCGCGGGCGAGCGCGAGGCAGAGCGGCGGCTGAACGCCTTCGTGAACGCTCGCATCAGGCGGTACAAGGACGATCGAGATTTCCCGGCGATCGATGGCACGAGCACGCAGTCGCCCTATCTGTCGGTCGGGGCGATCTCGCCGCGGCGGTGTGTGGAGGCGGCGCTGACAGCAAACGAAGGGCGGCTCGACGGGCCCAGCGCGGGTGCGACGCACTGGATCAGCGAGGTGGTTTGGCGCGAGTTCTATCGGCAGGTGATGGTGAACTTCCCGCGGGTGTGCATGCACCGCGCGTTCAAGCCCGAGACCGAGTCGATCCGCTGGAGCGATCGGCTGGACCACTTTGAGGCGTGGAAGGAAGGGCGGACGGGTGTGCCGATTGTTGATGCGGCGATGCGGGGGCTGAAGAAAACGGGGTGGATGCACAACCGCCTGCGGATGATCGTGGCGATGTACCTGACGAAAGACCTGTTCATCGATTGGCGCCTGGGTGAGAAGTGGTTCATGCAGAACCTCGTCGACGGCGACCTGGCGCAGAACAACGGCGGGTGGCAGTGGTCCGCGAGCACGGGGACGGACGCAGCGCCGTACTTCCGGATATTCAACCCCGCGATGCAGAGTCAGAAGTTTGATCCTGAGGGGAAGTTCATCAAGCGGTGGGTGCCGGAGTTGAAGGACGTGGAGGGCGATTTGGTGCACGAGCCTTGGGAGCTGCCCATGCTGCTGAAGATGGGGCTGGAGTATCCGTCGCCGCTGGTTGATCGGGGGAGCGTGAAGGACCGGGTGCTGGCGGCGTTCAAGCGTTCGTGATCGCGATGATGTCGTTGGGGAGAGGGGGATTTGCACGAAGGCGCGAAGGCTCGAAGGAAGGCGGGAGGCTGGGATTCAACGCGGAGATCGCGGAGAGCGCGGAGGGGGGAAGAGGCGCTCACCGCAGAGACGCAGAGGCGCGGAGAAGTCGGATGGAGTGATCAAGGGGGTTTCTGCGATTGCCCATTCCCGATTCCCGATTGCCTGCGTTCGATTCCCGATTGCCTGTTCTGTCAACGAAGGGAGGGAAGGGAGGGAAGAGGGGCTTTGAGGGGCGGGGTGGCGGGTGTGATTTTTTTGTGTTCGGGGTGGCCGGGGGGCTTCGCGATGACCGGCGGGTGTGTATCGTTTCCGCCTGATGGGCAAGCGAACTGCGAACAAGCGTGGCAAGTCTGGGGCGGGCAGAGGCACGTCGACGTCGTCTTCGTCGTCTTCGTCGTCGTTCTCGTCGCGAGCGGTGTCGAGTGCGCGTTCGCGCGAGAAGGCCGGCTTCACCGCGACGGACCTCTTGACCGTCTTTGATCTCTCGGCCCACGAGCTTGACGATGTGCTCTCGCTGGCAATGAAGCTCAAGCGGAAGCCGGGCGGTTCGGCGGGGACGTTGAAGGGATGTTCGACGATCCTGGTCTTTGAGAAGGCCTCGCTGCGCACGCGTGTGAGCTTTGAAGTCGGCACCACGCGGCTCGGCGGCAACGCGGTCTACTACCAGATGCAGGACTCACGCATCGGCGAGCGCGAGAGCATCAAGGACTTCGCGATGAATCTCGACCGGATGGTCGACTGCATCGTGGCGCGGGTCTATTCGCAGCGGGCGCTGGAGGAGATGGCGCGGTTTTCCAGTGTGCCGGTGATCAACGCGCTCAGCGATGAGCACCATCCGTGCCAGGCGCTGGCGGACGTGCTGACGCTGCGTGAACGCTTCGGCAAACTGCGCGGGCTGAAGGTCTGCTATGTCGGCGACGGCAACAACGTCGCGGTCTCGCTGATGCAGGCGTGCGCGCTCAGCGGGGCGGAGTTCACGCTTTTGACGCCCGCGGAGTATTCGATTGATAGTGAAGCCGTGCACGACGCGGCGATGGTTGCGAAGGAACAGGGCGGAAGCGTGCGGGTTGAGCACGAAGTGTCGAAGGTGCGCGATCGGGCGGCGATCTATACCGACACGTGGGTGAGCATGCACCAGACGCACGACCTGAAGAAGGTCGAACTGATGCGGCCGTACAAGGTGACGGCGGAGCTGATGGGGTCGGTGTGCGCACCGGACGGGGTCTTCATGCACTGCCTGCCGGCGCATCGGGGGATCGAGGTCACCAGCGAGGTGATCGACGGCGATCGGTCGGTGGTGTATGACCAGGCGGAGAACCGGGTGTGGGCGCAGATGGCGGTGATGATGCGGCTGATGGGGCGGGGTTGATCGTCCGTGGTGAGTCGTGAGTGCTGAGTGAAGTGAGTTTGGGCTGCCTTGCGGGTGTGTTTTCTCGCGGGGCTTTGCGTGAAAGAGAGTCGACCATGGCCAAGCGTGTTGTTGTTGCGTATTCCGGCGGGCTTGATACTTCGGCCGTGATTCCGTGGCTGAAGGAGAACTATGGCTGCGAGGTGTATGGCGTGGTCGGCGACGTGGGGCAGGGGGCGGAAGAGCTCAAGGGGGTGGAGAAGAAGGCGATCAACAGCGGCGCGGAGGATTGCATCGTTGTGGATCTGAAGCGTGAGTTCGCGGAGGAGTACTGCTTCCCGATGCTCATCAGCGGGGCGATTTATGAGAGCCGGTATCTGCTGGGCACTTCGATCGCCCGGCCCATCCTGGCGAAGGCGCAGGTTGAGTACGCGCTGAAGATCGGTGCCGACGGCTTGTGCCACGGGTGCACGGGGAAGGGGAACGATCAGGTTCGGTTTGAGAGCACGTACGCGGCGCTGGCGCCGAATCTGGAGGTGATCGCGCCGTGGCGGATCTGGGACCTGCGCGGGCGTGAGGACCTGCTGAAGTATCTGGCCGATCGGAAGATCCCGACCACCGCGACGGCGAAGAAGATCTACAGCCGGGATCGGAATCTGTGGCACATCAGCCACGAGGGCGCGGCGCTGGAGGATCCGTGGAACACGGTGCCGGACGATATTTGGATGCTCACTGCGCACCCGTGGGAAGCGCCGAACAAGTTTGAGGACGTGAGCGTGACGTTCGTTGAAGGTCGGCCGGTGAAGCTCAACGGCAAGGCGATGAGCGGCGACGAGCTGGTGATCAAGCTCAACCAGATCGCCGGTCGTCACGGCGTGGGTCGTGTGGACATCGTGGAGAATCGGCTGGTGGGGATGAAGAGCCGCGGGTGCTATGAGACGCCCGGCGGCACGGTGCTGATGGAGGCCCTGCGCGGGCTGGAGCAGTTGGTGCTCGACCGCGAGACGACGTATTTGCGCGAGCGGCTGGCGGTGGAGTTCGCCCGCGATATCTACAACGGGCAGTGGTTCACCCCCAAGCGCGAGGCGCTGTGGGCGGCGTTCAACCAGATCAGCCGGGTGATGAACGGCGAGATCGTCGTTCGGCTGTACAAAGGCACCGCGACGACCGTGCGCCGCAAGAGCCCCAACAGCCTCTTCAGCGAGGCGTTCGCGACCTTCAGCAAGGACGAGGTCTATGACCAGAAGGACGCGGGCGGGTTCATCCGGCTGTATTCGCTGCCGTCGCGGATCGCGGCGTTGAACGAACTGGCGAAGCGATCACCGAAGGGCAAGAAGACTGAGGTGGTGGTGAAGGCCGGTCGGCGTGGCGCGAAGTCGAAGTGATCGGTTTTTTTCGCGTTCGCGTTCACGTTCTTGCCGCGCTCGCGTTCAGAAAGAGGAGTTGAACGATGGCACTCTGGGGCGGTCGCTTTGACGGGGCGACTTCGGCGTTGTTCAAGGCGTTGAACGACTCGCTGCCGTTCGATCGCGTGCTGGTGCTGGAGGACATCGACGGCTCCATCGCCTGGGCGAAGGCGCTCGGGCGGGCGAAGGTGCTCTCTTCTCGCGAAGTGGCGAAGCTCACCGCGGCCCTCAAGAAGCTCCGCGCTCGCGAGGCGGAAGAGAAGACCTCGAGGATCGCCTCGGCGAACGACGAGGACGTGCACAGCTTTGTCGAGCGCGAGCTCATCGCGCTCGTCGGCGAGCTGGGCAAAAAGCTCCACACCGGGCGGTCGCGGAACGATCAGGTCGCAACCGATGTGCGCCTGTGGACCGCGGGGCGCGTGATCGCTCTTCGCGGCATGATCGCGCGGGCGTGCGAGGCGCTGGTCTCGCTCGCGGAGCAGGAAAGCTCGCACGCCACCGTGCTCCCCGGGTACACGCACCTGCAGCGCGGGCAGCCCGTGCTGCTTTCGCACTGGTGCCTGGCGTATGTCGAGATGCTCCGGCGCGATTTTGATCGGTTCGGCGACGCGCTTTCGCGTGTACGGGTTTCGCCCTTGGGCTCCGGCGCGCTCGCGGGCACGGCCTACCCCATCGATCGCGAAGCGCTCGCGAAGGACCTGGGCTTCGTCAGCGCGAGCCGGAACAGCCTTGACGCGGTGAGCGACCGCGACTTCATCTTTGAGACGCTGTCGTGTGCGGCGCTCTGCGGCGTGCATCTTTCCCGCTTGGGTGAGGATCTGATCCTCTACTCGTCGAGCGAGTTCGGATTTATTCAGATGAGCGACGCGGTGACGAGCGGGTCGAGTTTGATGCCGCAGAAAAAGAACCCGGACGCGGCGGAACTCCTCCGCGGCAAGAGCGGGCGATTGCTGGGCAATCTTGTGCGGCTGGCGACGGCGTTGAAGGGTTTGCCGCTGGCGTACAACAAGGACTTGCAGGAGGACAAGGAGCCGCTGTTTGACAGCGTGCAGCACCTGAGCCTGTGCCTGGCGGTTGTGCCCGAGTGTCTCAAGCGCATCACAATCAACCGCGAGCGCATGAAGACGGCGGCGGACGACGGTTTCTCTGCCGCGACGGACCTTGCGGACTACCTCGTGCGTGCGGGCGTTCCCTTCCGCGATGCGCACCACACCGCGGGGGTGATGACACGGCGGGCGCTGGAGCTGGGTGTGCCGCTGCACGGGCTGACGCTTGAGCAGATGCGAGAGATCGAGCCGCGGATCGGCGGGGACATTTTCAAAGAGCTGTCGCTGAAGGCGGTTTTGAGCAAGCGGAACGTCAAGGGCGGAACGAACCCGGCGCGCGTGGCGGCGGCGGTGAAGGAAGCGAAGGCGGCGGTGAAGGGGATGATCAAGGCGGCCTCTGCTGATTGATGTGGGAAGTGGCGAAGTGGTGAAGTGGCTGAGTGGCGAAGTAGTTGAGTGATTGTGCAAAGCCCTGAGTGCGCCGAGAGCGCACGGCTCTGGAGAGCCGTGCCACCATGAGGGCCTTGCCACCATGAGAGTCTTGCCACCGGAGAGCCTTCTTGGCCAATCGCTTCTACGCTTGATTCATGCGTATCGCCCTGATCGGTTTCGGCGTGGTTGGCAAGTCGCTGGTTGAACTTCTGGAGCAGCAGCAGGCGGTGCTGCGTGATCGGCACGGCTTGTCGGCGAAGTTTGTCGCGGTGGTGGATTCGAAGGGGGCGGCGGTCGGTGAGCACGGGCTCTCCGCGGGGGAACTGCTGGCGGCGAAGGCGGCGCACGGGACTGTGGCGGCGATCCCCGGGCACGGGCTGAAGCACGCCGACGCGAACAGGATCATCAGCGAATCGGGCGCGCAGGTGCTGGTTGAGACTTCGCCTTCGGATTTGAAGAAGCCCGAGGCGGCGATCGGGCATTTGCGCTCGGCCATGTCGCACGGGCTGCACGCGGTGACGGTCAACAAAGCCCCGCTGGCGGTGGCGATGCCCGCGCTTCTCGAACTCGCGGCGTACAACCGCGTTCAACTGAAGTTCAGCGGGACCGTCGGCGCGGGTACGCCCGTCCTCGCGTGGGCGAAACGCTGCGCCCAGGGCAACCGCGTCCGCTCGCTGAAGGCGATCATCAACGGCACGACGAACTTCATCCTCTCGAATATGACCGAGAAAGGCTTGGCCTTCGACGAAGTGCTGCGCGAGGCGATGAGGCTCGGGTATGCCGAGACGGACCCGAGCAACGACATCGACGGCATCGACACCGCGATGAAGCTTGTCATCCTCGCGAACCACGTGATGGATCGGCGTGCGACCTTTAGCGACGTGCAGGTCAAGGGCATCCGCGGGCTTTCGAGCGAAGCGATCGAGTCGGCCCGTGCACGCGGGAATGTCGTGAAGCTCATCGGGCGGGTCGAGGGTGATCGCCTGAGCGTCACGCCCGAGGAGATCGCGCAGAACGCGCCGATGAACGTGGGCGGGAGTTTGAATGCCGTCACGCTGGACTGCGAAGTGGGCGGCGAGGTCACACTCGTCGGCCGGGGTGCGGGCGGGCCCGAGACCGCCACCGCGATCGTGCGTGATCTGATCGACGTGTGGCGTGATGGCGGGCAAACGCGTTGAGCGGGCGTGGGTGTTCGTTTCGATGTGAGCGAAGTTGAACGGCTTAGCCGGGCGTGACGGTCGGGGTGGCGATGGTGCGGGTGGTGAGCAGGACCCCCGCAATGACGAACAGCACGCCCAGCACGCGCGTCCACGTGATCTCGCTCTTGGGCATGTGCATCCACCCCGTGGCGTCGAGGGTCATCGACGCGATCATCTGCCCGCAGACCATGGCGGCAAAGAAGGGCACGGCGCCGATCTTTGGTGCGAGGACGATCGACGCGGTGACGAAGGTCACGCCCATCAGCCCGCCGAGCCATGACCACCACGGGGCTTTGGGCAGATCTTCGTAGCTGGGCGTTTGGCGGAGGTATGAGAGCACAACGATGATGGCGAGTGCGCCGACGACGAAGTTCACCATCGAGCCGTGCAGCGGTTGCCCGAGGACTTTGCCCATCTGTCGATTGGCGGCGGCCTGCATGGGCATGAGCAGCCCGGCGAAGATGGCGATCAGGACGAGGACGTACGTCGGGGTCATGCTACTGGCGGGGGGCATTGGGGGCGGCTCCGAAAGGAAGCGGGCGAATCAGGAGGGCGGGCGTGATGGAGGGTTTGTAGGCCGGGGGTTGGGTCGGGGTGCTAAACTGGGCCCGAAGCTATGGCAGACCATGAGACGACATTGCGGGCGCAGGTGCTGATCGTCGAGGACGAGGTGGAGCTTGCGGAGGTGATGGCCGAGGCGTTGCGGCGCCCGGGGCACGTGTGCACGATCTGCAACAGCGTGGACCGTGCGATGGACGAACTCAGGCACGGGACCTTTGATGTCATTGTCACGGATCTTCGGATGCCGGAGTCGGGCGGAAGACACGGCGTCGCCGCCGACGGCGCCGACGCTGGGATGGTCGTTCTCCGTACGGCTCGAAAGCTGCAGGCCCAGGCCGAGTGCATCATGGTCACTGCGCACGGCGACGTGCAGACGACGCGGTCGGCCTTCAAAGAGGGCGTGCGCGACTTCATCGAGAAGCCGCTGGATATCGCGGTCTTCCGCAAAGTCGTCGGCGACGCGGCGGAGGAAGTGCTGCTGCGTCACGAGGCCAAACGCGACGGCGTGGGCGAGCTCGTTCAGCACGACGGCTTCGAGGGGATCATCGCCGGCAGCGAACCGATGCGGCGGATCCTCCGGGCGGTGCGGAGTGTTTCGCAGAGCGCACTGCCCGTGCTCATCCTGGGAGAGAGCGGCACGGGCAAAGAGCTCATCGCCCAGGCGGTGCACAAGAACTCGCCGCGGAGCAAGGGGCGGTTCGTCGCGCTGAACTGTGCGGCCGAAACCGAGACACTGCTGGAAGACCAACTCTTCGGGCACGTCCGCGGGGCGTTCACGGGTGCGGAAAAAGACCGCGAGGGCGTCTTTGAGTACGCGAACCACGGGACGCTGTTTCTTGACGAGATCGGCGATACGCCGCTGAAAATGCAGGCGAAGCTGCTGCGCGTGCTGGAGACCGGGCGCGTGGTGCGTGTGGGCAGCAACGACGAACGCCAGACCGACGTGCGCCTCGTCAGCGCGACGAATAAAGACCTCAAGGCGATGATCGCCCGCGGCGAGTTCCGCGAGGATCTCTACTTCCGCATCAAGGGCGCGGAGATCGTGCTGCCTCCCCTGCGTGATCGGCGCGAGGACATCCCGCGGATCGTCAACCACGCGCTAGCGAAGAGCCTGGGCAAGGCGTTGCCCAAAGATTCGCCCGTCCCCATGATCACCGATGCGGCGATGATGCGTCTGTCGGCGTACTCCTGGCCCGGCAACGTTCGACAGCTCCTCAACGTCGTGCAGAACATGGTCGTGAATGCGATGGGCGATGCGGACGACCTCAAGCGGGCGCTGCAGATCGATGTTCGGCACATCCCCGACGAGATCCGCATCTCCGACGGACCCGACGAACCCGCGGGTGAGCTTGACGGTGCGTTCTCAACGGGCGATTTAGTCGGCGGCGGCATGAGCGGCGGCGGAGGGGCGGCCGCGCAAGGCTCGCTGGCAGGCACGCCGCTGGAACAGATCGAGAAACGGGCGATCCGCGAAACGCTGCTGATGTACGCCGGCAACCGCGAGCTGACCGCGCGGGCGCTGGGCATCGGTGAGCGGACGCTCTACCGCAAGCTGAAGGAATACGGGCTTCGTTGAGCGCGGAGCATTCGATGAGTACGCCTCAGCGCCCGACGATTGAATCCGCATCGCGAGAAACGAACGCGAAGCCGCAGAGAGCTCCGGCCGGGCCCGCGAAGGTGGTGCGCCTCCGCTCCCTCGACGCCTTCCGCGGCCTGACCATGGCCGCCATGGTCATCGTGAACAACCCCGGCTCATGGGCGAGCGTCTACGCGCCGCTGCTGCACGCGAAGTGGCACGGGCTCACCCCCACCGACCTCATCTTCCCCTTCTTCCTCTTCATCGTCGGCACGTCGATGGCCTTTTCATCACGTACCAGCGCCAACGCAACCAACGAAGAGGCGGGCAAGAACGAACGTTTCGCGTGGCTGGGCTCGGTCGTGCGTCGGTCGGCGGTGCTCATTGCACTCGGGCTGATGCTCAACCTTGCGGGTCCCGTTCTCGATGCGCTCCTGCACGGCAAATGGTCGGCCTTCGCGTCCACGCGCTTGCCGGGCGTTTTGCAACGCATCGGGCTGTGCTACTTCGCCGCCGCGGTTGTCGTTCGGCTTGTGGGCGTTCGCTGGCAGATTGTGCTGGGCGGCTTGACGCTCGCGGTCTATGGCCTGCTGTTGTCGCTCGGCCCGGGGCTGGTGCACTCGACTTCACCGCTTCTGGATCCGCTCAGCGACCAACAGAACATCTGCCGATGGTTCGACGGGCTGATCATCCCAGCGAATCAGTTGTACAAGTCCGGTTCCGTCACCGATCCGGAAGGTCTTCTCAGCACACTCCCCAGCATCGTCAGCGTGCTCATCGGCTATTGGTGCGGGCTGCTATTGAAAGGTCGTTCCACCACCGAGAGCGAAAAAGCCAATGCCCTTTCGCTCCTCGACCGGCTCAATCCGCGCGTCACGGTGTGCGTCGTGGGCATGATCCTCACCGTCGCCGGCTATGCACTCTCGCTCGCGCAGCCACTGAACAAAACACTCTGGACACCCAGCTACACCCTCTTTACCGCCGGGGCGGCCGCGATCCTCCTCGCCGGCATGAGCACACTCCTCGACGGTCAGAACAAGCGACGCATCGCCCTCCCGCTGGAAGTTCTGGGCCTCAACGCCATCCTGCTCTTCGTCGGCTCCGGTTTGCTCGCGCGGGTCCTCGGCAGCATCCATATGGGCGTCAAGGCCGACGGCAAGCCGCTGGTCCTGAAGGACTGGCTCTACCAGCAACTCGTGAACACCGGCCTTCCCGATAAAGACGCCTCGCTCGCCTTCGCCCTGCTGAACCTGCTCCTCTGGCTCGTGGTTCTGAGCTGGCTCTACCGCCGCCGCTGGTTCTGGAAGGTCTGAGACCCTCGGCGTGTTTCGGCTGATTCAGGGGCCGACATCGCCCATTGCGGGTTCTACAGTCGGTCCATGAACGCCACCAGCGACCGTTCCTTTGCCCAGAACGCCGTCAGCCCCGCCGCGAAGCTCCACCGCGTGGAGGTCTGGCCCAGGCTTGAAACGATGGGCGACCCGCTGGGCGACTCGGTCGCGCGCGACGCTCGCGCCATCGGCATCGATGTCAAGGGCTGCGCAACCGCCCAGGTCTACCTCATCAAGGCCGACCTGACCGACGAACAACTCCGCAGCGTCTGCGAGCGTGTGCTGGTTGATCCGGTGGTGCAGTCGGCCGTCGTGGGCGCGAAGCCCTCCCCCGAACTCACCGGTGCCGGCGCGATGGTCGAGGTGCACCCGCTGCCGGGCGTCATGGACCCCGCAGCGGCCTCGGTCTCGATGGCGATCAACCAACTGCTGGGTGTTGCCGCACAGGTTTCCACCGGCACGCGCTTCGATCTGCTGAACGCCTCGCCCGCGCAGGCCAAGTCTCTGGGCGAGAAGCTCCTCGCCAACCCGGTCATCCAGCGCGTCACGACCGCGCCGTATCACCCTAGCGACTTCGCCAAAGGCGTCAGCCATGAGCACGCCGTGCGGCGCATCACCATCACAACGCTGAACGACGCGCAGCTCGAAAAGCTCTCACGCGAGGCGCATCTGTTCCTCTCGCTCGACGAGATGAAGGCGATCCAGACCGAGTACCGCCGCCGGGGTGAAGAGCCGCGTGAGATCGAACTGGAAACCCTCGCCCAGACGTGGAGCGAGCACTGCGTGCACAAGACGCTGAAGAGCAAGGTGACGTACAGAGGGTCCGCCGCCACCGATCCGATCGTCTGGACCGGTCGACCCGGGCACACCGTCAACCCCGACGGCAGCGTGACGATCAACAACCTGCTGAAGTCCACCGTCGCCGCCGCGACGTTCGAGCTCATCAAGGAAGGCGTCGACTGGACGCTCTCCGTCTTCACGGACAACTCGGGCGTCATCGCCCTCGACGACACCTTCGGCGTCTGCATCAAGGTCGAAACCCACAACCACCCATCCGCCATCGAGCCCTACGGCGGCTCCGCCACCGGGATCGGCGGCTGCATCCGCGATGTCATCGGCACCGGGCTGGGCGCTCGCCCCATCGCCAGCACCGACGTCTTCTGCGTCGCGCCGCCCGATCTGAAAGACATCCCCGCCGGCTGCCTTCCCCCGCGACGCATCCTGACGCAAGTCGTCGCGGGCGTGCGCGACTACGGCAACCGCATGGGCATCCCCACCGTCTCGGGCGGGGTCTACTTCGACGACAACTACGTCGGCAACCCGCTCGTCTACTGCGGCTGCATCGGGCTCATCCCGCGCAACCTCGTCAAAGGTCACGTTAAGCAAGGCGACCGCATCATCGTCCTCGGCGGGCGCACCGGGCGCGACGGCATCCACGGCGCGACCTTCTCCAGCGCCGAGCTCGAACACTCCGCCGCCGATGAGTTCAGCCACGCGGTGCAGATCGGCAACGCCATCACCGAGAAGCAAACCCTCGACGCGATCATGCGCGCCCGCGACGAAGACCCCCGCGGCCCGCTCTACAACGCCATGACCGACTGCGGCGCGGGCGGGTTCTCATCCGCCGTGGGCGAGATGGGCGGCAAGCTCGGCGCTGAGGTCCACCTCGAGCGCGCCCCGCTGAAGTACCCCGGCCTCTCGTCAACCGAGATCTGGATCAGCGAAGCGCAGGAGCGCATGGTTCTCGCGGTGCCACCTGAGAATGTCGCCGCCCTGCGGAAGATCTGCGATGAAGAGTCGGTCGAGATGGCCGACCTCGGGTCCTTCGGCACGCCGGGAAGCGAGCTTGTGCTGCGCTTCAAGGGCGAAGAAGTCGGCCGAATGAGCATGCACTTCCTGCACGAGGGCATCCCCACGCCCACGCGTGAAGCCGCTTGGTCACCCGCGAGCGCAACCGCCAAGCCCGCGAAGCACGCCCCCACGCGCCCGCACGCCAAGGACGCCCTCAAGCAGCTTCTCTCTCACCCCAACATCGCCAGCAAGCACTGGATCATCCGCCAGTACGACCACGAAGTCCGCGGCGGCACCATCCTCAAGCCGCTCGTCGGTCGATCGCAACGCGGACCGGGTGATGGCTCCGTCATCGAACCGATCCCCGGCAGCGGGCGCGGCATCGCCATCAGCCAGGGCTTGCAAACAGGCCTCGGTGATCCCAACCTCGCCGGCGCACACGCCGACGCCTACCTCCTGACCCTCGCGGCCATCGACGAGTGCGTCCGCAACCTCGTCTGCGTCGGCGCCGACCCCGAACGCATCGCCATCCTCGACAACTTCTGCTGGCCCAGTTGCAAGAAGCCCGAAAACCTCGCGACGCTCGTGCGAGCGGCCGAGGGGTGTTACGACGGCGCGAAGGCCTACCGCACGCCCTTCGTCAGCGGCAAAGACTCACTCAACAACCAGTTCACCACGCAAGACGGACGCACGATCGAGATCCCCCCCACCCTGCTCATCACGGGCATGGGCATCGTTCCCGATATCACCCGCTGCATCAGCAGCGACGCGAAGTTCAGCGATGCCGGCAGCACCCTGCTGCTCATCAGCGCCGCACCGCAACGCACCGACGCGCCCATGGGCGGCTCGCATTACCAGCGTCTCTTCGGGCTCAGCGATTCGCACACCAAGGCCATCCCGCGCACCGATCTGGTCAAGGGCCCGCTCACCGCGAAACTCATCAGCAAGCTCGTCCGCGAGGGCGTGCTCCTCGCGGCCCACGACGTCTCCGACGGCGGCGTGCTGACCTGCATCGCCGAGATGCTCATCGGCGGCTCCACGCCCCAGCGTCCGCTCGGCGCGATGATCGACCTACCGGGCCTCGACGCACGCGCTGCCGAGGCCCTCGGCGCCGCCGACCACGCCGGCGCGTTCTGGTGGAACGAATCGCCGAGCCAGTACATCGTCGAAGTGCAGAGCACCAAGGCGCCGACGATCATCGAAATGGCCCAGAAGATGGGCCTGAACGCGACAGCGCTGGGCAGCGTGAACACCAGCGGCGTGCTGGCCGTCAAACCCCTGGGCCTCAGCAGCGTGGTGGGCGACCTCGCCTCAGCCTGGCGTGGGCCGCTGGATTGGTGAGTTTCGCCGACCACAAAGTCGCTGACGCAGGAGCGTTCGATCAGTAAATCGCATGCCGCCAGCGCCGATAGACCGCCAGCGGGCTGAAGGTCTCGCCGCACTCGGTGCAGGTGATCAGTTCGGGCGGCTGCTTGTCGCTGTCGTACGACTTCAACCGCTCCGCGCTCACCTGCCAATCAAACGAATACCCGCAGCGTTCGCAGCAGCAGTAACCGGCTCGGCGAACACGGGCGTCGCGACGTTGCTTCATCACGATCATCGCCACCAGAATGCAAAGCTGGAAACACGCAGCGATCTGGACCGCGCGAAGCCATCCGGTTGAATCGATCTTGAACCCCAAGACGTCGAGTACGGGCTTGCCGGCGATCATGAACAACACGACCCCGAACATGGAAACGCCGATCCGACCGCCGAAATCACGGAACGGCGCGTACCCGTGTTTGGCTCGCTCGTCGTCGCCGTTGAAGTGATGTCCGCAGGTCACGCACGTAGTCGCTCCCCTCGCAACATACGGCGTGAAACACCGCTGGCACAATCGATCATCCGCGGCCGCCATCTTGCGCCGGTACCACAACCAGTAGGCCGCGGAAGAAGCTACACCCAGTCCATACCCGCCGACAAATGCCAGTTCTTCGAGCCGAATGTCTGTCAGCTTATTGCCGGTATTGATCAGGCCCGAAAGACTCAAAAACAGACCAGTACCACAGAACACCGAGAGCACCAACGCCAACCGCACCTGAAAACTCGGGTAACGAACACGCCGATAGATCCACCATTCAGTCAGTCTGATCGGCGGCGGTGTCATGGACGCCGGACGACCATCCGGCCGTTCTCCGGGCGCTTCACCCGCAAAGCTTCCGATCTGCTCGTCCTGTCGCTCACCCATGCACACGCCCCCGTCGGCTGGCTTGGCAACCGTTCGATGCTCCGATGCTTGCCCAAACCCACGCGCGGGGTCGTTCGCATTGATGACGGAGAATCGCCAGCAGTTTCAAAGCCGAATACACCCTTTCCACGCACGGATCATACCACAAAGCACCCCAGTTTCTGATAAACTCCCACCACCATGGCCAAGCGATCCACATCCCGCAAGGCCCCTTCGCCCGCCGCTCCGGTGCCGGCGATCATGCCCGAGATCAAGCCCGCGGATCTCTCGCCGCTGCCCATGCCCATCGAGCCCGGGCCCGCGGATCGACCGTTGCAGGCCGATCCGCTCATGTCGAGCAACACCAGCAACAACACCAGCACCCGCAACCCCAACACCTCCACCACCCGAGCCATGCCCACGCTGCCACCGATCCCGCCTTCGCCCGCTGATGACGAGCCCGCCGGTCGCACCGGCACTCCAGCCAACTCCGCCGCTCAGCCCGGCTCGTCAACGCCCCCCGGCGCGGGTGACTCCGACCACGATCATCATCACCATCCCCCCCACCACCACGCCCTCTTGCTCGAAGTCGGCTGGGAAGTCTGCAACCAGGTCGGCGGCATCTACCAAGTGCTCAAAAGCAAAGCACCCTTCATGGTCGACCGCTGGCACGAGCGCTACTGCATGGTCGGCCCGTGGAACGGGCAGACCGCCGCCATCGAGTTCGAAGAAACCACACCCACCGGGCCCATCGGCCGGGCCGTCAACGTCCTCCGCGAGCAGGGCCTCATCGTCCACCACGGGCGCTGGATGATCTCCGGCCGCCCGCGCTGCCTGCTCATCGAACACTGGCAAGGCCCCAAACGTCTCGACGACACCAAGTTCCGCCTCTGGAACGACCACAAGATCTCCACCCCCGCGGGTGATTCCCTCATCGACGGCGTCGTCTCCTTCGCCGATGCCGTCCGAAGACTCGTCGAAGAAGTCGCACGCCAATGCAACACCCCCGGCGCCACCGGCGGCGGGCCCGTCCTCGCGCACATGCACGAGTGGATGGGCGGCCTCGCCATTCCCATGCTCCGCCATCAGCAGACCCCC
>JAVTWO010000075.1:0-10847 GCA_032229765.1 Phycisphaerales bacterium
GCAGCGGCGGTGGCATCAGCGTTTCGGGCTCTCAGCTCTCCGTCCTCCAATCCACCATCGCCAACAACGACGTCGTCGACGGGATTGACGGCACCGACATCGGCGGCGGCATCCACATCGGCGATGCCGCGACCGTCGTTGCCACGAACTCGGCTTTCACCGCCAACACCGCCAGCGACGCCGGGGGTGGGGCCATCGGTGTCGCCATCGGCGGCGGGTTGATCGTCAACGGTGGAACCTTCTCCGACAACACCGCCCTCTTCACCGGCGCGTGCGTTACGGCCGAGGAGCCCACCGTCTGCACCTTCAACGCCGTCACGTTCAACAACAACACCGCCGACGGCGGCTCGGGCGGCGCGATCTATCAGTACGGCACGCTGCTGACCATCGCCAACTGCACCTTCACCAACCAGCGCGCCATCAGCGGCACCGGCGGCGCCATCGAGATCCTCGGCGGAGAGATCGACATCTCCGCAAGCTCCTTCACCGCGTGCTCGGTCGAGGGCGCCTCGGGCGGCGCCATCGTCGCCAACTTCGCCTCCGGACAAATCGTCAACTCGTCCTTCGTCAACTGCTCGGCCTCAGGGGGCGAGGGCGGTGCCATCACCATGGGCGATTCGACCGTCACCATCTCCGGCTGCCTCTTCTCCGGCTGCTCCGCCGAGAGTGGACAGGGCGGCGCACTGACGCTCAACGGCGGCAGCTCCGAGAGCGCCACCATCGTCAACTGCCGATTCATCGGCAACTCGGCCGACAACGGCGGCGGTGCCGCGGTCGCCATCACCGACTTCGCCAAGCCCCTCATCATCAACTGCGTCTTCGTGGGCAACGGCCTCGGCGAAGGTGCGCTGGCTTTCCGTCAGCAGAGCAACGCACGGCTCATCAACTCGACCGTCGTACACAATGGCTTCGGCCCGGCGATCAGCTTTGAAAGCGCCGCCCGCGCAACCGTGGGCAACTGCATCATCCGCAGCGATTCCGCCAGCGGCGCGATCGTCGCCTCCGGCACCGGCGTACGCACCGTGACCTACAGCAACGTCCAGGGCGGCTTTGTCGGCGTCGGCAACATCGACGCGGCCCCGCTCTTTGTCAACTTCGGCACCGGCGACGTACGCCTCAGCGCCGGTTCGCCCGGCATCGACGCCGGTACCAACCTGCTCGTTCCCACCGGGATCACCACCGACGCCGAGGGCGCAGACCGCTTCGTTGACGATCCCTCGACCGTCGATACCGGCCTTGCGGGCGGTGAGGGCGGCCTGCTCATCGTGGATATCGGGGCGTACGAGTTCGCTCCGCCCTCGGTTGCGCAGGGATGCAACCCCGCCGACATTGCCTGCGACGATGGCACGCCCCTGGCCTCCGCTCCGGGTTGCACCAACAGCACCAACGGACCCAACGAAGGCGACTTCAACGCGTTCTTTGCCGCCGACGGGTTCTTCTTCCAGGCCGGGCTTGGCATCGCGGCCGTCGGCGGAACATGCGATATCGCGTGTGACGACGGAACCGCCCTCGCGGACTCGCCCGGATGCACAAACAACGGCGTGAACGAAGGCGATTACAACTGCTTCTTCAACAACCTCTTCCTCCCGTGCGTGTGATGCCCGAGTACCCGTTCGGTTGATCGCGGTTTGTTTCTCGCAGCCGTCAGCGTGCTCGGTTTCTCATTTGTCTCGGCATCGGGATCAACAAGGCCGAACAGCTCGCGTGCGTGAGCTCAACGGATTCGGAGTGTGCCCTCGTGTGTTTGTCTGTGCGGTTTGTGTGATGTCGGATTTCATCCGGAGTGTGAGCATGAGTTTCCGTATCGCCCGTTGTGTCCGTCCGTGTGCGGCGTTCTTGATGCTGGCCGGTTCGTCGGTGAGTGTGTGGGCCGCGGACTTGAATGTCCCCGCCGACTTCCCCACGATCCAGGCGGCCGTCAACGCCGCCAGCGCCACGGGCGATCGCGTGCTCATCGCCCCGGGAACGTACACCGAGCAGATTGACCTGCTGGGCAAAGCGGTTGAACTGAAATCAACGGGCAGTGCGGCAACAACCATCATCGCCCCGGGCGCCCTCGGGCCGATCATTCTCGCTCAGTCGATCAACGGGCTGAAACTCGAAGGTCTGACCATCCGCGGCGGACAACTGCTCACCGGTTCCGGCGCGGGTCTCCGCGTGGTCGATTCCACCGTCACGATCGTCGCGTGCGTCTTCGATCAGAACTCAGTCAGCGACGGCGACGGTGCCGCCATCTCCGCCTCCGGTTCCACGCTGACCGTTTCGGGCACCTCGTTCACGTCCAACACCGCCAATGCCGCCGCACCCGGAACAACCATCGGTGCAGCGGTCTCCATCATCGGCGGCACGGCCGCCCTGACGAACTGCACCTTCACCAGCAACGTCGGCGTCGAAGTCGGAGGCGGCGCGATCGGCGCAGCCAACGCCGCGTCTCTCACGCTCACCGGCTGCACCTTCCGCACAAACCAGGCGAACACCTTCACCTCGAGCGTCAGCGATATCTTCGGCGGCGGTGGCGCGGTGGCCGCGAAGGAAGGCTCGTCCGTCAGCATCATCTCGTCGTTGTTCGAGACCAACATCCAGACCGGCTCGGGCGGCGGCGGGGCCGTCCGTATCTTCGGCGCCGGATCGGCCACCAGCCTCAACGTTCTCAACAGCACCTTCACCGGCAACAGCGGCGCGGGCGGCGCGATCAGCTTCACCACCGCAGGCAGCTTCGAACTCCGCGGCACCCGCTTCGAGGGCAACGTCTCGGCCAGCAGCAACGGCGGCGCGATCCTCTTCAGCGCCTCCGGACCCGCGGGCATCATCGCCAACTGCTCCTTCATCGACAACAACGCCGCCGTCGCGGGCGCGATGCAGATCTCTCACCCAGCGACCATCAGCGACTGCACCTTCTCGGGCAACCGAGCCAACGGCGCAACCTCCGGCTCGTTCGTCATCGCCGGCGGCGGCGGCGCGGTCATCGTTGATAGCGGTTCCGCCCTGACCACCTTCGAACGCTGCACCTTCACCAACAACGTCATGAACTCCGGCGGCACAGCCACGAACCGCGGCGGCGCGGTCCGCGTTCGCCGGTCGAACGTCGCCTTTACCGACTGCACCTTCACCGGAAACTCCTCCAACAACAACCGAGGCGGCGCACTCTGGTTCGAGGCACTCAGCAGCGGCAGCACCGCCGCACGCACCGGCACCATCACCAACTGCACCTTCACCAACAACACCACCACCGGCACCGGCTTTCAGGAAGGCGGCGCAATCGGCGCCGCCGGACGCGTCTCGCTGGTCATCACCAACAGCCAGTTCATCGGCAACACCGCCGCCACCCGCGGCGGCGCGATCGACGGCGAGTTCGCCGAGGGTCTGACCATCCGCAACACGACCTTCCGCGACGGCGGGTCACGCGACTCCGCCGGTGTCTTCTGGAACGCGCTGACTTCCTTCAACCCCGCCATCGTCATCGAAAACTCAACCTTCCGAAACCTCACCGCCACGCCGATCGTCGGCACCGGGCAGGGCGGCGACTGGGGCGGTGCAAACCTCTCCGCGCACACCCTCCAGCTTTCCAACACCACCTTCGAGAACTGCTCAGCCAAAATCGGCGGCGGCCTCCGCTTCGTCGCCAACGTCAACGCCACCACCACCAGCGCCACCGTCGACAACCTCACGCTGAACAACTGCAACGCCGTCGCCTTCTCAAGCTCCAACGGCGGTGACTTCGGCGGCGCCGAGATCAACGCTTCCACCGTCACGATCCGAAACTCCACCGTCACCAACTGCGACGCGAAGCTCTACGCCGGCATCTCCAGCACCGGCCCAAACGTCACCGTCGAAGACTCCACATTCCGCTCCAACACCGCCACCGCCATCAACGGCAGCACCGGCGGCGACGTGGGCGCTCTGCGGATCGTTTCCGCGAACGGGCTCGCACGCCGACTGACCTTCCGCGACAACGCCGCCAAGATCGCCGGCTCGCTCCAGGGCAACAGCACCGGCACCTTCACCGTCGAAGACTGCACCTTCATCAACAGCCGGGCAATCGCCACGCCCACCGATTCCTCCGGTGAGGGTGGCGCCATCAACACCGACGCGGTCAACGTCGTCATCCGCAGGTCCACCTTCGACAACTGCTCCGCACGCAACGGCGGCGCGATCCGCATCGCCGGCGGCAGCGCCGCGGGCACCGTGACCCTCTCCGATCTGGTCTTTAACGACTGCGACGCCGTCACCACCACAACCAGCACCAGCGCCGCCCGCGGAGGTTCGGTCTTCCTCGAACGCACCGGCACCGCGCACACACTCTCGCGGATCCGCTCCTTCTCCGGTAACGCCCGTCGCGGTGCGGCCCTCTGGCTTCGCGCACCGGTCATCAGCGTCACCGACCTGGTGGCCATCGGGAACGCCGCCGTCGATCGCGGCGGCGCCGTCCACGTCGAGAACAGCGGTCCAGTCAGCTTCACCAACGCGTTGATCGCCGGCAACTCCGCGAACTTCGGCGCGGGCATCTTCGTCGATACGCCCGGCACGACGCCCAGCATCCTTAACTCCACGATCGTCGACAACGCCGGCGCGGGGCTCTTCCTCGCCACCTGCGAGATCACCGCCGCCACCACCGCCACCAACTCGATCATCCGCGGCAACACCGTTCAGATCTTCGAGCCCGGCTGCGAACCCACCGCGATCGTTTCGTCCTCGAACATCCAGGGCGGGTTCGTCGGCACAGCCGTTATCGACTCCGACCCGCTCTTCGCCAACCCCGCCGCGGGCATCTACACCCTGCAGTCCGCTTCACCCAGCATTGACGCGGGCGACAACACCGCACTCAACCCGACGAACACCACCGACCTTGTCGGCGCGGTCCGTCAGTTCGACAACCCCGCAACCCCAGATACCGGTGTCGGCCCCGCGCCCGTCGTCGATCACGGGCCATACGAGTTCGTCGGATCGCCCGCCTGCCCCGTCATCGCCTCCGGCCCAAACACCATCGTCCTTCTCAGCCCCGCCGACGTCACCTTCTCCGTCTCACTCTCCGCCGGCACGCAACCGCTCGTCTATCAATGGCGCCGCAACGGCACCGCGCTCTCCAGCGGCCCTCAAGCCGGTGGCGGCTTCGTCGTCGGTGCCAACACTCCAACACTCAAAGTCCTCAACGCCGATTCCAATAACTTCGGCGCCTACGACGTCGTCATCACCAACCCCTGCGGCTCCGTCATCAGCTCCGCCGCCACGCTCTCAGGCTCGGTCACTTCCGGCTGCAACCCCGCCGACATCGCCTGCGACGACGGCACGCCGCTCGGCAACGCCCCGGGTTGCGTCAACAGCGCAACCGGTCCCAACGAAGGTGATTTCAACGCCTTCTTCGCCGCCGACGGCTTCTTCTTCCAATCAGGCCTCGGCGCCGCCGCTATCAACGCCTCGTGCGATATCGCCTGCGACGACGGCACGCCCAAGGCCGAGGCCCCGGGCTGCGTGAACAACGGCGTGAACGAAGGCGATTACAACGCGTTCTTCAACTACCTCTTCCTCGCGTGTTCGTGATTGTGCACGCTACTGAAGAGCACCCAAAGGCCGCTGCGATCACCCGCGATCGCAGCGGCCTTTCCATTCTTCCAGCAACGCACGCTCGAACGCCCGCGCCATCCCAACCCCGTCGCGCAGCGGCGAAGCGTTCATCCGCTCACGCAGCCCCGCGCGAACACGCGCCAAAGACGCCCGATCTTTCGACAGCTTCACCGCCCGCCGTACAAAGTCCTCTTCGTCCCGCGCGATGAACTCGTGCAAACCCGCCGCGGTGTTGATCGACGCGCCTACACGGCTCACATGGCTGTTCCCCTCGATGGTCAGCGTGGGAACGCCCATCCACATCGCGTCGCACGTCGTCGTGGTGCCGTTGTACGGGAAACAGTCCAGAGCGACATCCACCTGCGAATAGCTCATCATGTGCTCGCGCAGCCCGGGGATGTACGCCGGGAACTCCACGCGTGAATCGTCGATCCCCGCACGCTTCAGCGCATTGCCCAGCCGCTCACGCGTCGCCGGTGCGCCGCTGGCGGCGTTCTTGATGATCAGCCGAGAACCCTCCACCGCGTGCAGCACCTTCGCCCACAGCTCCAGCGTGTGGTCGTTCATCTTGAAGACCGCGTTGAAGCCGCCGAAGACCATCGGCCCCTCGCCCGCCCGCGGCGAAACCTCCACCTTTTCACCGATCAGCGGCTCGTAGCACAGGAAGCACCGCTCCAGCCGCAGCAGCTTCTCCGTCGCCAGCGCGTCGTAGCGCGCTTCCGCCGGATCGCTCACCGAATCCACAATCCGCACATCGATCTCCGGCATGCACGTCGAACCCGGGAACCCAAGGTACGTCCCCTGCAGCGGCGCAAGCCGCGGCCTCATGATTCGGATCGCCGTCATCGCCGTGTGCCCGCTCAGTTCGATCAGCACATCAAGATCCATCGCGCGGATCCGCTCTGCAACCTGCACCGGATCGATCCGGTAGAGCTCGTGCATCTTCGCCCACCGCGCAAGCTCCGCCGAAAAACCGTCCTTCGGACCCGTGTGCAACAGGTGATACTCCACCCGGCTCTTGTCCGCGTGCTCGATGATCGGCAAGAGAAAGAACGCCACCGAGTGCGTCCGCAGGTCGTACGACAGAAACCCGACTCTCAGCGGCCGCGTTCCGATCTCGCCAACCGCCCGCACAGGCTCTCTGGGCGTTGATTGCAGAATCGTCGGCGGAAAGCCCCGCGCATACTCGCACTGCTGCCTGAAGATCTCCTCCGGGTTGTGAGGCCACAGGTAGTTCAGGTTCGCGATCAGGCTGTGCCGGGCACCGTCCGATCGAGGGTGCAACTCCATGTTGCGCTTGAGCACCGAAACGCACTCTTCGGTCCGCCCCGAGAGCTGCAGAACATCCGCCAGGCCGTTGCACACATTGGGGTTCTCCGGCTCCAGCTCATACGCCCGCCGCGCAACCGTGACGGCTTCCTCGATCTTCCCCTGAGGCCGGAGCGCCTGCGCAAGCCCCGCATGCCCGCCACCAAAGTTCGGTGCCAGCTCGGTGATCTTGCGGAACGTCTTCTCCGCCTCGGCATACTTCGGCATGCACATGTACAGGTCCGCCAGATACCCCAGCGCATCGATCCAATCGGGCTTGACCCCCAGCGCACGCTTGTAGACAAACTCCGCCTGTTCGTCCTTGAAAAGCCGAACCTGCGTTCGCCCAAGCAGCAGCAACGCGTTCAAATCCTTGGGCGAAGCCTGCAAGTGTCGGGTAAGGGCCTTTTCGCACGCGCTCAGATCGCCGCTCTGAAACAGCGTGTACGCCTTCTGCACCGCGGGGCTGACCGGGATCGTGCTCATCGTCTGCAAACCTCCATCGTGGAACCGGAACCGCCGAAACGCCCGTGCTCATCGACTTTCACGGCGATAATACCGCATGCCCGACGACAGGCCGATCCTCACCCTCGCCCATTCCGCCGACGCCGACGACGTCTTCATGTGGTGGCCCATCACCGGCATGATCGACCCCGCCGACTACACGCGCATCCTCCGTCCTCCGGTGATCGACACCGGGCGGTTCCGCTTCCGCGCTCTGCCCGAAGATATCGCGGTGCTCAACCGCCGCGCCGAATTCCACGCCGATCTGGAGATCACCGCCATCTCCTTCGCCGCCGCCGCTCGCGTCGCCGACCGATACGCCGTGACAAGCTGCGGCTCGTCCTTCGGCATCGGTTTCGGTCCAAAGCTCGTCGCCCCCGTCAGCTTCCCACCCCAAACCCTCGAACAACTCGCGCAGCGCAAGACCCGCATCGCCGTGCCCGGGCTTGAAACCTCCGCCTACCTCGCCCTCTCGCTGATCTTGGGTCGAACCGGCTTCACCGCCGTGCCCATGCCCTTCGACCGCATCGCCCAATCCGTCGTCGAGGGCGCAACCGACCTGGGCCTGCTCATCCACGAAGCCCAGATCACCTACGCCTCGATGGGCCTGAAACTCATCGCCGACGTCGGCGCATGGTGGACGAGCCGAACGGGCCTGCCCATGCCCCTGGGCGCCAACGCCATCCGCCTGAACCTCGAAGACCGCTTCGGCCCGGGCACCCTCGTCGAGCTCACCCGCACCCTCAAAGCCTCGCTCGACTACGCGCTCGCCCACCGCGAGCAATCCCGCGACTACGCCCGCGGCTTCTCGCCGCTCAAAGCCGACGCCGATCTCGAAACCTACCTGAACATGTACGTCAACGAGTTCACCGTCGAAGCCAGGCCCAAGGGCCTGCAAGCCGTGCAACAACTCATCCGCGAGGGCATCGAGCAAGGCATCTGCCCAAATCGGGGGGAGATCCGCATGATCGGCCCCGACGGTCAATAACCCCTTCCTCTCGCCAAAGTCCCCACCGACAACCCCCAACCTCAGGATTTCTACCAGTTTGGCCGGTTTTAGGGGTTCCCGAACAGATGGAGGCTGGTGAATTTCTGCCTCCGAGTCATACTGAAAGTGGAACCGCACGCGGGAAGACCCGACAAGATATCGGGCGGACTCTGCGTCGATGGCTTCCATTCCGGGGGCATCGTCAGCGGGGTCTGGCCACGCCGGTTCGTTCTTTCGCACGCTTTCCAGGAGCATCCATGCTCAAGTTCAAGAAGATGAGTCGCAGGTCGGTTGTTATCGCCACTTCCGCCGTCGGCATGCTCGCCGTCGCCGCCGCTGTTGCGACCCCGCTGATCAACTCCCAACTCTCCGACTTCTATTTCTACGGCCCTCAGCCCTACTCAAACGTCCCCAACAACCCGAACTTCGATCCGCTCCTCGAGCCGGAGAACTGCGCCTCGTGCCACCAGGATTTCTCCGGTGAGCAGCCCGCGGCATACTCCGTCCCGTACAACCGCTGGGCGTACACGCTGATGGCTCAAGCCTGGCGCGACCCGATCTTCCAAGCTCAGTTCGACATCGCCGAGAAAGACGCGCCCTTCTCGGGCGACGCCTGCATGCGCTGCCACGCACCCGCCGGTTGGATCCAAGGCCGCGGCAACCTCCCCGGTCAGACCACCCCCGCCCGCGGCGAGAACTTCGACTTCTCCGATCGTCACGGCGTCAGCTGCATCGTCTGCCACCGCATGGTCGACCCCGTCCCCGATCCCGCCAACCCGCCCGTCGACGCGGCCTACTACGCCCACCTCGGCGCAAACCTCCCCCCGAACTTCCCCGCTCAGGGCCTCACCCCCGGCGGTCCTTTCAACTCCAACAGCTTCCTCCTCGATAACCGAAACAACCGCCGCGGGCCCTTCGATCCTTCAAGCTGCTACCACGGCGACACCTACGAGTCCCCCTTCCACAAAGAAGCCCAGATCTGCGCCGGCTGCCACGATGTCTCCAACCCCGTCTACGTCAAACAGAACGACGGCAGCTACCTCCCCTCGCCCATGGGCCAGCCTCACCCCACCGGCAACAAGTACGACATGTACCCCATGGATCGCACGTTCTCCGAGTGGCTCATGTCCGCCTACGCACAGCCCGGCGGCGTCACCCTCACCGTCCCTAACCCCAACCCGGGCGACTCCCCCGCATTCGTCGGACGCTACAGCTACGACGGCATCACCAAAACCCCCGAAACCCCCGAGAACCCCTCCAAGATCGTCATCTTCAACTCCAACACCTCCTACACAAGCTGCCAGAGCTGCCACATGCCGCCCACCGCGGGCTACGGCGCCGATCCGAACATCGGTGCACCCTTCCGTGAGAACGCCCCGGTGCACAACTTCACCGGCGCCAACTCCTGGGTCCTCAAGGCCGTCTACGACGTCTGGGGACCGACTGAAACGCTCATGACCGAGCCCTCGCTCGTTCAGGAATCCGTCGACCGCAACAACTACCGCATGACCCAGGCCTCCGACCTCGAGCTCTCGCTCGAGAGCGGCCAGCTGAAGGTCCGCATCGTGAACAACTGCGGGCACAAGCTCCCCGGCGGCTTCGCCGAGGGCCGCCGCATGTGGATCAACGTCAAGTTCAAAGACGCCCAGGGCAACATCGTCTCCGAGATCGGTGCCTACGACCCCGCCACCGCCACCATCACCACCGCCAACACCAAGGTCTACGAGCTCGTCCACGGCGTCGACAGCAACGTCTCCGTCCTCACCGGCCTGCCGGTCGGTAAGAGCTTCCACATCGACATCAACAACAAGGTCTTCAAGGACAACCGCATCCCGCCGCGCGGGTTCAATAACGCGAACTTCGAGGCCGTGCAGTCCCCGCCCGTCGGCTACACCTACGCCGACGGCCAGCACTGGGACGACACGCTCTTCGCCCTGCCCCCCGGCGCGGTGACGGCCGAGGTCAAGGTCCTCCACCAGACCACCGGGCGCGATTACGCCGAGTTCCTGCGTGACAACGCCACGACGATCCAGGACGCCAACAACCCCAACTCCATGCCCCAGCCCGGCCCGCTCTCATGGACCGCGCCCCCCGGCACGCCCAACGCTCCGCTGACGATGGGCCAGATCGCCTACGCGCAGTGGGTCAAGTGGGGCAAGAGCACCCCGGTGGTGATGGACTCGGGCACGCTGCCCCTCGTCGCCGCCGGTTGCAACGCCGCCGACATCGCCTGCGACGACGGCGTGCCGCTGTCTCAGGCACCGGGCTGCGTCAACAGCACCTTCGGGCCCAACGAGGGCGACTACAACGCCTTCTTCGCCGCCGACGGGTTCTTCTTCCAGGCTTCGCAAGGCGCCGCCGCCGTCGGCTCGTTCTGCGATATCGCCTGCGACGACGGCACCCCGCTCGCCGAAGCACCCGGCTGCGTGAACAACGGCGTCAACGAAGGCGACTACAACGCCTTCTTCAACAACCTCTTCCTCCC
>JAVTWO010000076.1:0-6854 GCA_032229765.1 Phycisphaerales bacterium
GAGATCCCCGATTCGCTGACGCTCTGGCAGATCATGTGGACGTTGACGCGTGCGAGGGCGAGGGCGTCGAAGATCGCCGCGGCGGTGCCCGGGCGGCCGATCATGGTTGCGCCGCCGACGGTGATGATGGCCATGTTCTTCAGCGCCGGCACGGCGGTGACTTCGCGTTTGGTGGTTGAGCCGGCGTCGCTGCCCGCCAGGCGCGTCTGAGCGCCGATGAGCGTGCCCGGGTTGTCGGGCTTGAAGGTGTTGCGCATCCGCACGGGGATGTGGTGTTCCGCGGCGGGCTCAAGGGCGCGCGGGTGCATGCTCTTGGCGCCGAACTTGCCCATCTCCACGGCCTCGGCGAAGCTGATGGCGGAGAGGAGCTTGGCGGTGGGGACCACGCGCGGGTCGGCGGTCATCATGCCGTCGACGTCGGACCAGATCCAGATCTCGTCGGCCTTGATGGCGGCGCCGAGGATGGTGGCGGTGTAGTCGCTGCCGCCGCGGCCGAGGGTCGTGGTGACGCCGTGCTGATTGGCGGCGATGAACCCGCTGACGACGACGGGCTTTCCCGGGGCGAGCAGCGTGCCGAGTTTCTGGCGGACCTGGAAGAGCGAGAGCTCCATGAGCGGGTCGGCGCTGGTGAAGTGGTCGTTGGTGACGATGCCGGCCTGGGCGCCGTCGAGGGAGGGGCAGTTCATGGCCTTGCCCATGAGCAGGGTGCTGAGGCGCTCGCCGAAGGCGACGACGGCGTCGTTGCTGCGCGGGGTGAGCTCGCCGATGGCGCCGATCCCGGAGGCGAGGGTTTCGAGCTTGACCAGGGCGGCTTCCATCTCGCTGACGCAGCCGAGCTCTTTCGCGGCGCGTTCGTGGGCGGCGCGGATCTCCGCGAGGACCGCGAGCATGGCGGAGCGGTTGCCGTGACCGGCGGCGGCGGCGAGTTCGAGCAGTTGCTCGGTGACGCCGTCCATCGCGCTGACGACGCAGACGACCTCGTGCTGAGCGGCTTGAGCGAGGGCGAGGGAGGCGGCGTGGCGGATTTTCTCAGCCCCGGCCATCGAGGTGCCGCCGAACTTCATCACGAGCTTCATCGAAGGGGACTCCGGACCCGAGGTCGTTGGTGGCACGGCTCTCCAGAGCCGTGTTGCTTTACAAAGGTCAGCCGGGCCAACGGTATCACCCGCTTCGGCGTTCCGCATACGCTGGGCAATGGCTCAGCAGGACCGAACCACCGCGACGAACGACCACACGAACCACGCGCACAATCGCCCGGGCAATCGGTTGATCGGTTCGTCGAGCCCGTACTTGAAGCAGCACGCGCACAACCCGGTGGATTGGTACCCGTGGGGTGAGGAGGCCATCGCGGCCGCCCGTGCGCAGGACAAGCCGATCTTTCTTTCCGTCGGTTACAGCACGTGCTACTGGTGCCACGTGATGGAGCGAGAGAGCTTTGAGGACGAAGCGACGGCGGCGGACCTTCGGCAGAACTTCATCAGCATCAAACTCGACCGCGAGGAGCGTCCGGACCTTGACGAGATGTACATGGCCGCCGTTCAGATGATGACCGGCTCGGGCGGTTGGCCCATGACGGTTTTTCTGGAGCCCGACACGCTGAGGCCCTTCTGGGGCGGGACGTACTTTCCACCTCGACCGGCGCACGGGCGCCCGAGCTTTCGTCAGGTGCTCAGCGGGATCGCCAATGCGTACACGAACGATCGCGCGGGCGTGGCGGCGCAGGCGAAAGCCGTGGCTGAGGCGGTGGACGAGAAGCTCTCGGCTCAGTCGCGCCCGGTGCTGGTGGATGTCTCCGACGTGCAGCGCGCCTGCACCACGCTGCTGACGATCCTCGACCCGATCCACGGTGGGTTCTCATCGGGCCAGCGCGGACCGAAGTTCCCGCAGCCGGTGTACTTGGAACTGCTGCTGAGCGTGCGTGAAAAGGCCGCGGACAGCGCCACGCGAGCGGCGATCGATGCGGCGCTGCGCTTAACGCTGGACAAGATGGCGGTGGGGGGGCTCTTCGATCAGGTCGGCGGCGGGTTCCATCGCTACAGCGTCGATCACCTGTGGTTGGTGCCGCACTTTGAGAAGATGCTGTACGACCAGGCGCAGCTGCTGCCGATCTACGCGCAGGCGGCGAAGATGTACGGCGACGCGTTCTACGCCCGAGTCACGCGGCGCACGGCGGAGTACATCCTCCGCGAGATGACGCGGACGCACGGGGCGGAGGCGGGGGTCTTCTTCACCGCGCAGGACGCGGAAGTGAACGGTCGCGAGGGGCTGAACTACCTCTGGTCGGTGACGGAGCTGAGGAGCGTGCTCGGTGAGGACGAGGGCACGTTCGCCGCGGACGTGTACGGCGTGAGCGAGGGCGCGAACTTCATCGACCCGCACCACCCGCCGAAAGAAGGCGAAGAGCCGCGGAACGTGCTGTGGCTGCGTCAGCGGCCGGAGGAGATCGCGCGAAGGTTCAACCAGACGGTCGAAGAGTTTCATCAGCGGCTCGACGCGATCAACGCGAAACTGCTGAAGGCCCGTGATACACGGACGCAGCCGCGGCTGGACGACAAGGTCATCACCGCGTGGAACGGCCTGCTGATCGGCGGGCTGGCGAAGGCGGGTGAGTTGCTCAGCGAGCCGGCGTGGATCGACGCGGCGGAAAGGGCGTTCGATGTGCTGTACGCGCGCGTGAGTGATGAAACGCACGGCCTGCGCCGCACGCTGCACGGACAGATTCCGGGCGTGCTCGAAGACGCCGCGATGCTTCTGCACGGTGCGATCGCGCTCGCCTCGGCACGAGAGGGCTCAAGCCGAACGCGGCATCTGGAGAACGCGAAAGCGATCTTGATGATCGCGGAGAAGCACTTCCTCGATCGCGGCGGCGGAGTGTCTTTGGGGGGCGGGGGTGTGTGGTTCGATACCCGCGCCGGGGCGGCGGACCTCTTCGTCCGCCCGCGCAGCACCTACGACGGCGCGATGCCCAGCGCCTCGTCGGTCATGCTGGGGAACCTCGTGCGTTTGTACGAACTCACGGGCGAAGAGGAGTTCGCCAGCAAGGCCCGGCGCACGCTCGCGGGGCTCTCGGCGGCGATCAAAGACTCGCCGGTCTCCACGGCCCTCGCCACCGCGCACCTGGTCCGGTTGCTTTCGATGGACCCGGCGCTGGTGGCCGAGAGCTTGCGGGCGCAGGGTGCCCGGCGTGTGAGCACCGGCACCGACAGCGACATCGTGCAGGCCTTTGCGGATGTTGATCGCGTGATCGTGACGGAGGAAGTCCCCGCAGCGAGCTTTGAGCTCAAGCTCGTGATCGCGGAGGGGTACCACCTCAACGACGCCTCGGCGGCGGAAATCTCCGGCGGCACGCTCGCCCCGCTGCGCGTCGATGTCGTCGGCGGCACGGGGCTGAAGGTCTACGCCGATTATCCGAAGGGCCAGCCGCGTGCGGAGAGCGGCACAGCCGACGATCCGCTCGCACGCGTGGGCGTCTATCACGGCGAGTTCGTCTTCACCGTCGCGGTGGAACGCACAGGCCCGGTGACGGGCGACCCGAAGCTTGTGGTGCTGTACCAGGCGTGCACGGAAAACGCGTGCCATGAGCCGACGATGATCGAGCTTGGGGTGGGGATTGAGGCGGAGTGACTGAAGAAGTCACGAGTCGCGAGTCGTAAGTCGCGAGTGGAGATGCAGTAGGCGAGAGGACGTTGTGTTCCGACGATGTGCGTACGGCACGCGCACCTTTCACCTCGCGACTCGGCACTTGCGACTCGCGACCGTGCCCTCACTCCCCGAACATACTCGCCGGCTTGGGGGCATACGCCACGCCGATGTGCTCGGCGCCCGCCTTGGTCAGTTCGCGCCCGCGCTTGGTGCGTGCGACGAAGCCCAGTTGCAGCAGGAACGGCTCGACCATGTCCTCGAGCGTTCCCGCGTCCTCGCTCATCGTCGCCGCCACGGCCTCGAGCCCCACGGGCCCGCCCTCGTACGTGGTGGCGATGATCTTCAGGTACTGCCGATCGAGCTTGTCGAGCCCGAGACCATCAACACCTTCGAGCTGCAGAGCTTCCGCGACGACCTTGGGCGAGATCGACCCGCCGGCGCGCACCTGGGCAAAGTCGCGCACCCGGCGGAGGAGGCGGTTGGCGATGCGGGGCGTGCCGCGGGACCGGGCGGCGATCGCCAGCAGGGCCTCGCCCGAGACGTTGGTGAGGTTGAGTAAGCGGGCCGAGCGGGTGAGGATCGTCAGCAGTTCCTGCTCGGAATAGAACCGCAGTTGATCGGTGAGCCCGAAGCGTGAACGCATCGGCGCGCTGACCAGCCCCGCCCGCGTGGTGGCCCCGATCAGGCTGAAGGGTTTCAGCGCGATCTGCACCGTCCGCGCGTGCAGCCCCGAGTCCACCGGCACGTCGATGCGGAAATCCTCCATCGCCGGGTAGAGGAACTCCTCCACCGCGATCGGCAGGCGGTGGATCTCGTCGATGAAGAGGATGTCCCCCTGCTCGAGCTTCGTCAGCGCACTGACCAGATCCGTCCCCCGGCTGAGCGCCGGCCCGCTGGTGACGTACACCCGCGTGCCCATCTCCGCCCCGATCACGTGCGCCAGCGTCGTCTTCCCCAACCCCGGCGGCCCGAAAAGCAGCACGTGCTCCATCGGCTCACGCCGATTCCGCGAGGCCTCGATGGCGATCTGCAGACGCGTGACCAGATCACGCTGCCCGACATACTCACCCAAATGCCCGGGGCGCAGCGACCAGTTCAGCGGCTCTTCAGCCTCAAGGGCGGAGTTCGTGACCAGACGTTCGGTGGCCATGTGGGGGCAGTGTAGCGGGGGTGACACATCGCACATCGCACATTGCACAGGGCCACATGAGCACATGGCACAGCAGGAGCATCGTCCGGGGTTTTCGCCTCGTCCGTTCGAATGTGCCCTGTGGCACTGTGCGAAGTGTTCCTGTGCTTACCGCTCCACCCCCGGCACCCTTCGGCCTTTCGGTGCCGGCTCGGGCGTGGGCTTCGGCGTCGTTGGGGCTGATGGCGCGGTGGTCGAGGGGGCGGGGGAGGCCGGTGCATCTCCGCCCGTCGGCAGGCCCTTGCTCTTGTACAGCCTGAACAACTCCATCGGCGTCGTCGGCTCCCACACCCGCCCGTCGCTGAGTTCCGTCCGCAGCAAATCCCCCTCGGCGTTGAAGACGCTTACCTGCCCCTTCGGGTCCTCGCGCGTGCGCGTGGTCACCACGAACATCCCCCGGCCCTTTGGGTCGGGCGTGATCGTGTCGCGGCGCAGCGTGATCGTGCGCGAGTCGGTGCGGTAGACATAAAACCCCGCCTCCTGCGAAGTCTGCCGCCCGACACCCATTCTGACCATCATCCGCGGCAAGAGCTGGGCCCACGCCTGGCTCAGGTACCCCTCACCCTGAATCAGCGGCTTGATCACCGAGGCCGGTTCGCCCGGAGCGCTGAGCGAGACCGTCAGCGTCCGCCCGGAGCGGGCCCCCGTCTCGCGAAAGACCTGCACGCTGCCGCCGCCCGTCTTGGACTGGGGTGCGGGTGTGCCGGCGGCTGGATTGGTGCTGTCGGCGTTGATTGTCACCGGCGCGCCCATCGTCGCCACCAGGCTCCAGAGCTCCTGCTTCCCGTCGTCGGCGATGAAGTACGTCGCCCGGCTGTCGACGATCTGGAGTGTTGATGTGCCGGTGGAGCTGCCGAGGGCGGTGCCTCCGCGGCGGATGAAGATCCGCGAGTCGATCTGGCAGAGTGTGCCCTCGGGGTTCGTCGGCGTGATGTCGTGGTTAATGCCGGGGCGGGCGACCTCGTCGCGCGTGCCACGCCAGTAGCGCACGCCGCGGTATCCCCACTCGGTGGCGTTGTCGGTTTTCGCGCCCGCGTTGCCCGCGGCGGCTTCGCTCGGAGCGGGCTCATACAACCGGTACCAGCGTTGGTCCTCGTGGATCGCCTTGATCCAGTCGGCGCTGGTCCATTGCTTGAGCATCGCCGCACCCGTGCCCACCGCGGCGGCGCGTTCCTCAATGAGCTTCGACGGATCCTCGAACTTCGCTCCCGCGACCATGATCTCGTATGCGGCTTTCGCCGCGGGCCAGTTCGCTTCGCCCGTGACGACCTCGAAGATCACAAACTGATCGGGCAGAGGTCGAAAGACGCTGTACCCCTGCACCACGCGCTCTTTGGGGTTGTTCTGACGTGGGATGGCGAAGGTGAATCGCTCGCCGGGCTCTTTGCTGCCGGCGATCTTCAACTCGCGGCGTGGCTCGATGAGCACCGCCTCGGTGCCGATGACCTGCCCGTGAGAGCGCTCTGGATCGGGGCGGCCTTGACGAACTGCTCGATGAGCTGATCGGTGGCGCGCATGACCGTGAGCATCTCGGCCGTGGCGCGCGGGGTTTGGATGTTCACGACCCAGAGCTTGTCGGCGGAAGAGACCTGCACGGTCACGACGCCGCCGATCTCGGAAACGTCCGCGCGGGCCCCCTTGGGAATCGGCAACGTCAGCCCCACGGCATCCAGCTTGAACGGCTCGGCCTCCATCGGCACGGCCAAAATCCCAGCCTGTGGGGCGGAAGATGGCGAGGTGGTTGTGGGGGTGGGCGGCGGGCTTGAGGCACCCGCGGGCTGGGCCCAGGACGTCGCGGGGAATGTGATCACCAAGGCCGTGGAGGCGACAATCGCCAGCCAACGGGTCGCCGACGGCACCAATACCGAGGGTTTACCCTTGGTGTGGGCGGGTAATGACGATTGCAGAGTTAACTGGGCTGGTATGCTCATGAACAATCTGGGTAATGTTTGGTATGGTGGCGGTGGGTGGAAGCGGAATGAGGAAAGACCGGTTCGGACCATGGAGGATAGTGAAGGGGGGC
>JAVTWO010000076.1:6864-66269 GCA_032229765.1 Phycisphaerales bacterium
TTTTGTGGGTGGGGGGTGGTTTGTCTTGATTTTTCACAGGTCTCTCCGCCCGTGTTTTTTTGGGGCGGGGGGGGGGGGGGGGGGGCCGGACAAGGTCAATGGTTGAGCCCGGCGGCTTTTGGGGCGGGGCCTTGACTGGGCGGGTGCGGGCTCTATTGTTCCGGTTCCCCGCCGGAGGTCTGGCGGGCGGTTTTGTCGCCGCACGGAGTTTTCGTTCGGCGAGTCTCACGGGACGTGAGGCCTTTCGGACCCAGATTCGGTCCGGTTGCAAAGAAGCCGGGTGCCGCCTCACGGATTTGGAGGCGGCCTCGGTGCGGGTATCGTGCCCTTTTTTTCCGGTGAGAACCGGGCCCGGTGCGAATCGGGTGAAGAGGGCCTGACAACCCAGAGCGTGTTTCGCGGATGGTGATCAGTCGGCGTGCAGAACTTCAACGGGAACCAACCATGACCGGTGGCAAGATTCGAATCAGGATGGAAGCCTACGACCACATGGCCCTCGACGCCTCCGCGAAGGAGATCGTCGACAACGCCAAGCGCACCAACGCAAAGGTGGTCGGCCCGGTCCCGCTGCCGACGCGCATCGAGCGGTACACGGTTCTGCGTTCGCCGTTCATCGATAAGAAGAGCCGCGAGCAGTTTGAGATCCGCACGCACAAGCGCATCATCGATATCGTCGAACCCAACGCCCGCACGGTCGAGGCCCTGAACCGCCTCGTGGTCCCCGCGGGCGTTTTCATTAAGATCAAGGCCTGAAAGAAGGCACTGGGCACTGGGCATCGGGCACCAGTGATTCAGAGACTTCTGTTCCTGCCCGTTCTGGCACCTTGGTGGTGCTTCCGCCCTTGGCCTTGGCTTTGGGCGTTTCAAACCCTGATCCCTCCTTTGATCTCAGGTGAACCATGGCTTTTATGCTCCTCGGTACCAAAGTCGGCATGACCCGCGTTTACACCGCCGACGGCGTGAATCTGCCCGTGACGGTCGTTCGCGTTGGGCCCTGCGTTGTGACGCAGATCCGCACGGTTGAGAAGGACGGCTACTCGGCCGTGCAGCTCGGCTTCGGCGATATCAAGGCCCGCAACAGCACGCAGCCGGAGATCGGTCACGACGCGAAGGCGGGCTCGGCTCCCAAGCGTTACCACCGCGAGTTCCGCTGCACGCCCGAAGAGGCGGGCAAGTACACGCTGGGCCAGGTGCTGACGGTGAAGGACCTCGAGGGCACCAAGTTCGTCGACGTCATCGGCCGGACGAAGGGCAAGGGCTTCCAGGGTGTCATGAAGCGTTGGCACTTCAAGGGCATGTTCGCTTCGCACGGCACCGAGCGTAAGCACCGCTCCCCCGGTTCCATCGGCTCGCTCTGCTCGAACCGTGGTTTCGGTGGTGGTCTGAAGAAGGGCAAGAAAATGGCCGGTCACATGGGCGACGTGCGCTGCACGTGCCGGTCCATCGAGCTGGTTCGGGTTGATGCCGAGAACGGCCTGGCGCTGATCAAGGGCACGGTCCCCGGTGCGGCGAACGGGCTGGTCCAGGTCCGCCACGCGGTGCGGTTGTACCGCTCGAAGGCGAAGAAGGCCAAGGCCTGAAATGAATGATGGGGTGGTGGGTGGCCGGGTCGGCGTGACTCGGTGTTGGTGGGTGCCTATCATCGAGGCCCAGCCCGATCCGGCGTGGGATCAACACGGGTTGGGACGAGATGATTGGACCGAGATGGATGGGGTTGGTGGGTGAGAGACAAGCCGACGGCCGCACGGAAAAGCGGCCTTCGGGTTCGGAAGGGTCGACCCGGCAAGGTGCAAGCCAAGGGCACACTTTGCGGAGAGACAACCGCCGAACGAGAACAGGTTGATAGACCGTCGGAGCAGGGCGCAAGCCTGAGACCGACGGAGACGGCCGAGTCGATTCCTTCCTCAGCTCCCGACGGACCTTTCCATCCGTCGGCCCACCGGGACCGCTGGTTCAACCAGCGGACCACGGGGCAATCGGAGCGGGGCGGATAGGCGAAGCACACCGGAGCATCGGCGGGCAAAGGGCCCGTCGGCGGAGCATCCGGGAAGCGCCGGCACTGAGGGCAACGTTCAAGCCCCGGTTGCTGGTGAGGCGTCAGACGAGAAGGAGACTTATGCAAGTCCCCGTCTTGAACATGCAAGGCTCGCAGGTTGGGCAACTGACCATTGACGAGCAGTCCCTCGGTGGGGCGTTGATCCCCGCGCTGATCAAGCAGGCGTACGTGCGCTACCACGCCAACACCCGTCAGGGTTCGGCGCGGACGAAGAACCGCCGCGAGGTTGAGGGTTCGACCCGCAAGATCTACAAGCAGAAGGGCACGGGCAACGCCCGTCACGGCGATAAGAAGAGCAACATCTTCCGCGGCGGTGGTCACGGCCACTCCAAGAAGCGGGTCCGCGAGGATTACCGCCTGGACATGCCCAAGAAGATGCGCCGCAAGGCCAACCGCAACGCGCTGCTGAGCAAGCTGCTCGACGGCGAGGTCCGCGTGATCGACAGCCTGTCGATGAAGGCTCCGAAGACGAAGGACTTCATCAACTTCCTCGAGGCTATCAAGGCCGAGAAGAGCGCGTTGATCGCCCTGCCGAAGACAGAAGAGAACACCCGCATGGCGGCCCGCAACGTTGACGCGGTGGAGCTGTGCTCGGTGGACTCGCTGAACTGCTTCCAGATGCTGAACAACCGCTTCCTGGTGATCGGGAAGGCGGAGCTCGAGGCGTGGCTGAAGGGTCCGACGTCGCAGACGGGCAAGGACGCGAAGCTGAAGCCGATGGGCGCTTCGAAGGCGGAGGTGAAGTAATCCATGGATTCCACGTACGTCATCAAGAAGCCGCTGCTGACTGAGAAGAGCACGATCGCCTCGAACGATCAGGGGCGTTACTCGTTCCAGGTCGACCTTCGCGCGAGCAAGGACGACATCAAGAAGGCGGTTGAGTCGCTGTACAAGGTGAAGGTCGTGAAGGTCAACACGCAGGTTCGCAAGGCGCGTGACCGCATGTACCGCTACGGCAAGGTCGACGGGAAGATCACGAAGCTGGCGCACGTGCGTTTGGCCGAGGGTCAGACCATCGAGCTGGTGTGAGTGAGTCGGAAGAAGGCACTAGGCACTAGGCACTAGGCAAACGAGATTTGACTGTTTGCGGGCTTTGGTCCGCGGCACGTAAAGAGATACCCATGCCGATCCGCATTTATGACAAGACGAGCGCCGGGCGTCGGTTCAGCTCGGTGAACCTCAACACCGAAGTGACCAAGACGAAGCCGCAGAAGTCGCTGCTGGCTCCGCTGCCGAAGAAGGGTGGTCGCAACCACCACGGCAAGATCGTTTCGCGTGGTCGCGGCGGCGGCGCGAAGCGTCTGTACCGCGTGATCGACTGGAAGCGGATCGACCGCAAGGACATCGCCGGCAGCGTGGTGGGCGTCGAGTACGATCCCAACCGCACGGCCCACATCGCCCTGGTGCAGTACACCGACGGCGTGAAGCGGTACATCCTGGCGCCGATGGGCATCAAGCCCGGTGACAGCGTGATGAGCAGCGATTCGCCGATCGAACCGAAGGTCGGCAACTGCATGCCGCTGCGGTACATCCCCACGGGTCTTCAGGTCCACTGCGTGGAGCTGACGGCGGGCAAGGGCGGGCAGATGTGCCGCTCCGCGGGCATGTATGCGATGCTGAGCAACAAGGAAGGCAACTACGCCACGCTGGTTCTGCCCTCGGGCGAAACGCGCATGGTGCACATCGATTGCCGGGCGACGATCGGCGAGGTCGGCAACTCCGACCAGCAGAACGTCCGCTGGGGCAAGGCCGGTCGTATGCGTCACCTTGGTCGTCGTCCGATCACGCGTGGTGTGGCGAAGAGCCACAACGCCCACCCGCTGGGTGGTGGTTCGGGTCGCAGCAAGGGCAACCGCCCGCCTTGCGGTCCGACGGGCGTGCTGGCGAAGGGTGGCCGGACGCGCAAGAAGCGGAAGCACTCGACGCAGCTCATTGTCCGTCGCCGCGTGAGCAAGCGGTACGGCCTGGTGAGCAAGTAAGCATCGAGGGTGATTGGTCGGGGTGGGCGAGAGGTTTGAAACAGAGCATTCGGCATCAGCAGAAGCAAGAAGAGAAAGCCATATGAGCCGCAGCTTGAAGAAAGGTCCGTTCGTTGACGAGCGTCTCTACCGCCGGGTGGAGAAGCTGAACCAGATGGGCAAGAAGGAGCCGCTGAAGACGTGGCGCCGGGCGTGCACCATCGTCCCCGAGTTCGTGGGACACGTGTTCAAGGTCCACAACGGTCGTGCGTTCCTGGACGTGTTCGTGACGGAAGACATGGTCGGGCACAAGCTCGGCGAGTTCTCTCCGACGCGGACGTTCAAGGGTCACACGAACAAGAAGGAAGGTCTCTCTGACGGCGCGAAGGTGGCGGCACCGTCGCCGGCGAAGAAGTAATCAGGCCTGCATGGCCCTTCGGCACGCGGATGAAAAGATCTGCGTGACGGAAAGGTCAGGGCGAGGCGTATGGGACGGTCGCAAGAGCGTTCCTGAATCGACGACAGCACCGAATCGAAAGGCACAACCGTGCGGATCTCCGGGAAGAAGCTGACGAAAGTGATGAAGGACAAGGGCGCGAGCGTCGAGACGCTGGCCTCTGCGCTGATCGAGCCGGGCAAGGGCCTGTCGAACCAGAGCAAGGCGGAGTCGGCGCTGCGGAACTGGATGCGTGGCAGCGACCACCCGCGGTGCACGGCGGACAAGATCAACCGCCTTGCCGAGGTGCTGGGTGTTGAGGCCGGGCAGATCGCGCGGTTCACCTGCGTCTTCAAGTTCCATCGCGGCTCGCCCCGCAAGGCGGCGCTGCTGACGGACCTGATCCGCGGCAAGGACTACATCACCGCGTCGAACCTGCTGACCTTCACCACGAAGCGAGCGGCGGTTGACGTGAAGAAGGCCCTGCAGGGCGCCTTCGCGGACGCGGAGCAGGCGAAGGCCGACACCAACCGTCTGACGGTCTGCGAGAGCACCGTGGACAAGGGCCCGGTGATCAAGCGGTTCCATCAGAAGGACCGCGGGCGTGCGCACCAGATCCTCAAGCGGATGAGCCACATCGTGGTCTCGCTCGAAGAGAAGTAAGCCCAGGCGGGTTTCAAGGACATCGGGGGGAGTGAGAGTTCGGTCGAAGACGGGTTTGTCGAACACGGAAAAGAAGAACACCATGGGTCAGAAAACTCATCCATACGGTTTGCGGGTCGGGATCACGGAGCCTCACCGGAGCCGCTGGTACGCGCCGAAGGCGCTGTTCGGCGAGCTGCTGGTCGAGGACTACAAGATTCGCAAGTTCATCGACTCGCGTCTGAACCGCAAGCCCCCGTTCGCGGCCGTGAGCGACGTGCACATCGAGCGCACGCGTGAAGAGCTGAAGGTGATCATCAAGTCCGCGCGTCCGGGTCTGGTCATTGGGCCGAAGGGCGCCGAGGTTGACCGCCTGACGGAAGAGCTGCAGTACATGACGGGCCGGAAGGTTTCGATCTCCATCATGGAGGTGAAGAACCCGGACACCGACGCTCAGCTGGTGGCTGAGGGCGTGTGCGAGCAGTTGCGGAAGCGTGTTGCGTTCCGCCGTGCGATGAAGATGAAGGCCGACGCGGTGATGGCCGCGGGCGCCAAGGGCGTGTGGATTGTTCTGGCGGGTCGTCTGGGCGGGGCTGAAATGAGCCGCACCGCGGACGTTCGCCAGGGCTCGCTGCCCCTGAGCACGCTGCAGGCGAACATCGACTACGGCTTCACCGAGGCGTTCATGAGCTACGGCGCCATCGGTTGCAAGGTGTGGATCTTCAAGGGTCTGTACGAGGCCGAGACGACGGAGCAGGCCCCGAGCGAGCCGATCGCGGCTGGTGGTCGGACGAAGGCCCGCGGGCGTCGGTAAGTGGAGCGGGGTGGGGTGGGTTGGATCGAGTTTCGGTTGGTTGTGTGGATTGAACGAACAGAGATCACGACTGACGCAGTCAGTCATCGAGATGTGGAGACCGTGTCATGGCGCTGATGCCCAAACGAGTCAAGCACCGCAAAGAGTTCCGGCGTTGCCGGGACCGCAAGGCCACCAAGGGCAACTATGTTGCGTACGGTGACTACGGCCTGCAGGCCCTCGAGGGTTGCTGGCTGCCGGGCAAGGTGATCGAGGCCGGTCGTATCGCGGCGATGCACCTGCTGAAGCGCGAGGGCAAGCTGTTCATCCGCGTCTTCCCGGACAAGCCGATCTCGAAGAAGCCGCTGGAAACCCGAATGGGTACCGGTAAGGCCGAGGTCGAGTACTGGGCGGCGCGGATCAAGCCCGGCACGATGCTGTTCGAGCTGGCGGGCGTGACGGAGACGGTGGCGAAGCAGGCCTTCATGCGTATGGCGATGAAGATGCCGGTGCGTTGCCGGATGGTCGGTCGCCGCGTGGCGGTCTGATCGTCGGACGAGTGTGCGTGGGTGGGTTGGTGTTGATTGAGAAGAGCACCGGGAAGCCGGTGAGGACGGATAAGGCCGATCGATTTGGAAGGGTTCAACCATGACGGGCGCTGAAGTGAAGAAGCTGAGTGTTGAAGAGTTGAAGGCCGAGACGGTTCGCCTTCGCGAGAAGCTGTTCACGCTCCGCAACCAGGCGACGACGGAGAAGGTCGAGGACCTGTCTCAGTTCCGCAAGGTCCGCAAGGACATCGCCCGTCTGCTGACCGAGCGTTCGGCGCGTGCGAAGGGTCAGAAGCCCGCGGCGTCGGCGGGTGCGGCGAAGACGAAGAAGGCCCCGGCGGCGAAGAAGCCGGCCGCGAAGAAGGCCCCGGCGAAGAAGGCCGCGGCGAAGGCCTAAGCACGAGGGCCTGAAAAGGTCAGCGTCGGACGGAAGCAAGAAGAAAGCGTTTCGGTAGCGAGCAGGAAAGATCAGGCCCGGTTGAAACGAAGTGTGACGCGGGCATAAAGGCAGAACACGATGGCGACCACCAGCACCACAGCAAGCAAGACGATCCAGGCGACGCGCGTTGGTCTTGTCGAGAGCGACAAGCGCAACAAGACCCGCAAGGTTGTCGTGCCGAACTCGTCGATCCACCCGAAGTACGGCAAGATCATCCGCAAGCGGACGGTCCTGCACGTTCACGACGAGAAGAACGAGAGCCGCGTGGGCGATCTGGTGGAGGTGCGTGCGTGCCGCCCGCTGAGCAAGACCAAGAGCTGGGAGCTGGTGCGGATCGTCCGCAAGGGCGCCCAGATGAAGTTTGAAGGCGTGCAGGCCCCGGGCAAGGAATAAGCCCCGAAGGGACGCACGGCGTCGGGACCGAGCGCGGACAGCCGCGGGAGGCACCGGCGGAGAAGGAATGACCCCGAGGGCGGGGAAGCGGGACGAGCGATTGATCGGTCCCGGAGTTGAAGGTGTTTTTTACGCCGATCCGAAGTGAAAACGGATCGGCAGCGAAGGTGCAAGGCCATGCTGCAACAAGAAACACGGTGCGAAGTTGCGGACAACAGCGGCGCGAAGATCGCGTACGTCATCCGCGTCTACGGCGGCTCGACCGCCACGGGGAAGTTCACCCGGCGTATGGCCGGGGTGGGCGACCGCGTCTTCGTCTCGATCAAGAAGGCGCTGCCTGGCGCCGACGTGAAGCCGGGCGACATGTCGAAGGCGGTCGTGGTTCGCACGACCAAGGCGACGCGTCGTTCGGACGGCTCGTACGTGAAGTTTGATTCCAACGCCGTCGTTCTGATCCAGGACGACGGGAACCCCAAGGGCACCCGTATCTTCGGTCCTGTGGCGCGCGAGCTGCGTGACAAGAACTACATGAAGATCGTGTCCCTCGCTCCGGAGGTCGTCTGATATGCCAGCCCACGTCAAGAGCGGCGATACCGTGATGGTCACCAGCGGCGACTTCAAGGGCGCCGTCGGGAAGATCAAGAAGGTCATCCCCGACAAGCAGCGCGTCGTCGTCGAGGGCGTCAACCTCGTCACCCGCCACATGCGTCCGACCCGCACCAACCCGCAGGGTGGTGTGGTCCAGCGTGAAGCGGCGATCCACATCTCGAAGGTCTCGCCCGTGGTGGACGGGAAGCCGACCCGCGTCCGTTTCAAGACGGGCAAGGACGGCTCGAAGACCCGCGTCGCCGTTCGCGGCGGTTCCGAGCTCTCGGTGGTCCGCGCCGGGAAGAAGAAGTAATCACACTCTGACCCACGCGGAAGGCGTGGATCGGACTTGCCTCAGCGAGAACAGTCATGGCCAGCGAGAAGGACAGCAAGAACACGCAGGGCGCCGCGAACAAGGACGCCAAGAAGCCCGCCGCGACGGGCGCCGCCGCGAAGCCGCCGAAGGCTCCGAAGGGCAAGGCGTCACCGGCCGGAGAGACCGCCGACGAGGCGTCGGGCGTGCGCGTGGAGCCGCGTCTTCAGACCCGCTTCAAGGGCGAGGTGGCGAAGGCTCTGGGCGAGAAGTTCGGGCTGAAGAACCCGATGCAGCACCCGAAGTTGACGAAGATCGTGGTGAACGTGAACATGGGCCGTCACCTGGAGAGCAACAAGCTTCCGGCGAACGTGAAGACGACGGTCATCGACACGGTCACGCGTGTGACGGGTCAGAAGCCGGTTGTGGTTCTGTCGCGCAAGAGCGTGTCGAACTTCAAGCTGCGTGAAGGCGCCGAGAGCAGCGCGGTGGTGACGCTCCGCCGCGACCGCATGTGGCACTTCCTCGACCGCGTGATCAACCTGGCCTGCCCGCGTATCAAGGACTTCCGCGGCTTGAAGGCCACGGGCTTTGACCGCCAGGGCAACTACGCCTTCGGTCTGACCGAGCAGGGCGTGTTCCCGGAGATCAACATGGCCGAGGTGACCTTCACCCACGGCATGAACATCAACGTCTGCTTCGAGCGTTCGACGCCGGAGCTGAGCAAGTTCGTGCTGGCGGAGCTGGGGATGCCGTTCGTGAAGCCCGAGGACAAGAAGAACGCCCGCCCCGGTGCGACGAGCAGCAAGTAAGAGCGAAGGAACGAAGAACACATCACCCGCCTCGGTGCGTGCACCGGGCGAACGTGAAAGACGGAAGACCGAGGAAGACCTATGACGACCAAAGCGCAGATGGCCAAGAGCTCGCGTCCCCCCAAGTTTTCAACCCGCACGGTTCGGCGTTGCCAGCTGACGGGGCGTGCCCACGGGGTGTACCGCAAGTTCCGCATCAGCCGCATCATGCTCCGCAAGCTGGCGCTTGAGGGGAAGATCCCGGGGATGCGCAAGGCCTCCTGGTAAAGAGCGCTCGGCGCACGAAGTAGACCGAAGACCACCTGACCGACCGACCTGATTCAGACGAGAAGCCACATGTCTTTCAACGACCCCATCTCGGACATGCTCACGCGGATCCGCAACGCCCTGACCAACCGGGCCAAGAGCGTGATCTGCCGCAACAACCGCGTTTGCCGCGGCATCGCCCAGGTCCTCAAGGACGAGGGGTACATCGAGAACTTCGAGGTTCTCCCCGACGGTCGCGAGGGCAAGCTGAACGTGGCCCTGCGCTACGGCCCGCGCGGCGAGATGGTGCTGAACCGTCTCACCCGCACCAGCAAGCCCGGGCGCCGCGTGTACAACAAGGTCGACGAGATCCCGCGCCCCGTGCAGGGCCTGGGTATCGCCGTCGTCTCCACCTCCAAGGGTGTGATGAGCGACCGCAAGGCCCGCAAGGAAAACGTCGGCGGCGAGCTGATCTGCATCGTCGACTGATTCGCCGGATTGTCCACCACGGCCGTTCGTACACGAACGGTCACGCAGAAACGCCTCACCGCTTCTCCACCCACACCGGGCCCGGAGGAGCTTTCACGGGAAGAACGCCATGTCTCGTATCGGACGCAAACCCATCTCGGTCCCCGCGAACGTCAAGGTCGCCATCAAGGACCGGACCGTCTCGGTCACCGGCCCGCTCGGCACCCTGAACACCTCCTTCCGCCCTGAGGTGAAGGTGGCCTTCGATGAGGCGAAGAAGGAAATCGCCTGCGCCATCGACGAGAACAAGCTCGCCGAGAACCCCAAGCTCGGGGCCTTCTGGGGCACGACCCGTGCGCTGATCAACAGCAACATCATCGGCGTGACCAAGGGCTACTCGGAGGAGATGGAAGTCGTCGGTGTGGGTTGGAACGCGGTTGTGCAGGGCGACAAGCTCAAGCTCACCGTGGGCTTTGCCAACTCCATCACGATGGTCATCCCCAAGGGGCTGAAGGTCACCGTCGACAAGTCCTTCGTGAAGATCGAAGGGGCCGACAAGCAGATGGTCGGGCAGTTCGCCAGCACCATGCGTCAGCACCGCAAGCCCGAGCCGTACAACGGCAAGGGTATCAAGTACAAGTCCGAGGTCATCAAGCGCAAGAGCGGCAAGGCCTTCGCCTCGGCCTAAAGCCTTCGTCGTTTGCAGCGACCGTTCGTTTTCACCGTATCGATCCGCGGCGTGAAGCACGCCGAAGAAGAAAAGGTTCCCCGTCATGGACAAGAACAAGCACAAGGTCTCGCGTCGCAACCGCCGGCACATCGGCATCCGCAAGCGCGTGGAGGGCGAGCCCGGTCGTCCCCGCCTGGCGGTCTACAAGTCGCTCTCGCACATCTACGCCCAGGTCATCGACGACCTCGCGGGCAAGACCCTCGCCTCGGCCAGCTCTCTGGAGAGCGAGCTGAAGCTCGAGAAGACCGGCAACGCGAAGGCGGCCTCGGCCGTCGGCTCGCTGCTGGCCAAGCGTGCGAAGGAGAAGGGCGTCTCTGCGGTGGTCTTCGACCGCGCGGGGTTCAAGTTCCACGGGCGCGTCAAGGCCCTTGCCGACGCCGCCCGCAAGGAAGGCCTCGTCTTCTGAACCTGTTTTCATCGGCCCGAAGCCGCGGGGCACGCGGGACTGATTCGCTGACTGACTGACGAACTGATTCACTGTCCGACCGACCGACTGACCGAAGCACACACGCACCCGACAGCACCGAGATCAACCATGCCCGAGATGCTCGACGAGAAAAGCAGCCTTGAATCCACGACCATCGGCGTCTACCGCACCTCCGCAACGGTGAAGGGCGGTCGTCGCTTCAGCTTCGGCTCCCTCGTGGTCGTCGGCAACCGCAACGGCGAGGTCGGCTTCGGCTACGCCAAGGGCGGCGAAGTCCCCAACGCCATCGAGAAGTCCCAGAAGGCCGCGCAGCGCAACATCTTCAAGATCCAGCGCATCGGCACGACGATTCACCACGAGGTCGAGGGCAAGTTCGGCTCCGCCCGCGTGAAGCTGATCCCCGCTTCGCCCGGTACGGGCGTCGTCGCGGGCACCGTCGTTCGCGCCGTGCTCGATCTCAGCGGCGTCAAGGACTGCCTCACCAAGTGCTACGGCAACACGAACCCCCAGAACGTCCTGCAGGCCGTGTTCGAGGCGCTGAAGAAGCTCCGCACGCCCGAGCTCGTCGCTTCGCTCCGCAATCAGCAGCTCGAAGAGACCGAGATCGCCTCCAAGATCGAGAAGGGCAAGCAGTTCATGCCCACCGCGGCCGAGAAGAAGGCCAAGGGTCCGGTCAACACCATCGGCTCCGAGCGCAAGGGTCGCGGCGGCGGCCGTGGCGGCCCCGGCGGTGGTCGTGGTCCGCGTGGTGGCGGCGGCGGTGGTGGCGATGCGGCCCCGGCCGCGGCACCGGCCGCTCCGACGGCCTGATCCGAAAAGCGATCAGCGTCGCTCGACTCAACCCCCCTGTCTCTTCTGCGTTTGCGTCCGTTCCGTTCGATTGAAGATCAACCCGCCGGTGTTCGTGAAGACCCCGGCCTGAAGTAGGAATGCCACCATGGCGATGATCCACGAAATCACCAAAGACGCCGGCCGGTACAAGAAGCGTCTGCGCGTCGGTCGCGGCGAAGGCGGCGGGCGGGGTAAGACCTCCGGTCGCGGCAACAAGGGCGCGGGCTCGCGCTCGGGTACCGCTCGCAAGCGCGCCTTCGAGGGTGGTCAGATGCCGCTCTTCCGCCGAATCCGGAAGTACGGCTTCTCCAACGCCCGCTTCGAGACGAACTTCTGGATCGTCAACCTGCGTGATATCGCGGCTCACCCCGCCTTCGCGAAGGGTGGCACCGTCGACGCCGCGGCGCTGGTCAAGGCCGGCCTTATCCGCGACGACTCGCGCGACCTGAAGATCCTCGGCGACGTCGAGAAGACCGGGCTGAAGATCAAGCTCACGGTCACCGCCAACCGCGTCTCCGCGGCGGCCCGCAAGCTCATCGTCGATGCCGGCGGCTCGGTCAACGAGACCGGCACCCGCAAGGACTTCACCCGCGGCGTTGATCGCAACTCCGAGGACAAGACCCCGAGGAACCTCACCAAGAAGCTCAAGCGCGGCGGCAAGAAGCCCGCCGCCCCCAAGGCCGGCGCGGGCGAGTAATCGCCCCAACCGACCCGGGCAAACGCCCGCGACTGACGTCCTCACTCCGGGGACGGGTCTTGATCGCCTCTCCAACCATGTGGAGGCCAAGACCCGTCCCCGGTTCTTTTCCGACCGGGTGTGGTGCCGATCTGCAACGATCAGCCGACGCGTAATCGGGAGGAACCGAATCGAAGGTCCGAGTGGCGGATGGCGGCGGTTGGATGTGGTCAAGAGTGGGGGGGACCGCGATTTCACGCCGCCGCGGACCTAGACTTCCCTCCGCTTTGAAGCCGGGTCCGCGCGCGGGCCGGGCTGTGTGGGCGGGTGTTCTGTTTGTCCGTGGTTTGACCATCGAGAAGAGCTTTCATGCTGCAAGCGCTGATCAACGTTTTCAAGATTGCCGAGCTGAGGAACAAGATCCTCTTCACCATCGGCATGCTCGCGGTCTATCGCCTGGGTCACTGGATCCCGCTGCCGGGCGTGAACCAGGAACTGCTCGCGAAGACCTTCGAGACGACGCAGAACGAATCGAGCGCCGCGGCGAGCGCGGTGGCCGTCATTTCGATGCTGTCGGGCGGGGCCTTCGGGCACTCGACGATCTTCGGTCTGGGCGTGGCGCCGTACATCTCCGCGAGCATCATCTTCCAGCTCCTGATGACCGTCTGGCCCGCGCTGAAGAAGCTGCAGGAAGAAGGCCCGACCGGCCGGCAGAAGATCATGGAGTGGACCCGCTACGCCACCATCGTGCTGGCGATCATCCAGGCGGTGAGTTGGCTGAAGGTTTCCGCTTCGCAGAACCTGATTTATTCGCAATGGGTGGATAGCCCGGCATGGTGGATCATGGCCGTCACGGCCCTGACCGCCAGCACGGTCTTCTTGATGTGGCTGGGCGAGCAGATCGATAAGCACGGCATCGGCAACGGCGTGTCGATGCTGATCATGGCGGGCATCCTCGCGGCGATGCCCGGAGCGATCAAGGAGCTCGGCAGCGCCTACTCCACCAACAGCATCACCCTCTTCGCCATCTTCATGCTCGTGGGCCTCTTCGTCCTCGTCATCGGCTCGTCGGTTCTGCTCACCGTCGCGCAGCGCCGCATCGCGGTGCAGCAGGCCAAGCACACCCGCGGGCGAAAGGTCTACGGCGGTCAGCGATCGTACCTGCCCCTGCGTATCAACCACTCGGGCGTCATGCCCGTCATCTTCGCCAGCTCGCTGATGATCTTCCCCTCGATGATCCTCAACGCCCTGGCCAGCGGCTCGAACACCGAGTCGTTCCTGGGTCAGACCGTCCTGTGGTTCAACGATCAGCTCACCTACGGGCACTTCATCTACATCGTCGGTGAGGTCATCCTCATCTACTTCTTCAGCTACTTCTGGATCACCGTCCAGTTCAACCCCGAAGACATGGCCAAGCAGCTCCGCGAGCACGGCTCGTTCATCCCGGGCCTGCGCCCCGGCCCGCGCACGGCCGAGTATCTCGAGAGCGTCATGGAACGCATCACCTTCGTCGGTGCCGCCTTCCTCTCGGTCATCGCGGTGCTGCCCATGGTCGTTGCTCAGGCGTTCAACATCAGCCCCAGCGTGGCGCAGTTCCTGGGTGGCACGGGTCTGCTGATCGTCGTCTCGGTCGTGCTCGACTTCATGCAGCGCGTCGAGGCCAACCTGCTGATGCGCAACTACGCCGGGTTCCTCTCGGGCGCCGACGGCAAGGGCTCACGCATCCCCGGCCCGCGGGCGGCCTGACCGGGGTATGATTCTGGAGCAGGCCATGCCGATCGTGAACGATCAAGGCGTGTTCCGAACAGGAAAACGAAAAAGAAAGGTCCGAAGTCCCCTTTATGCCCAAGCAAGACGACAAGCTGACCATGGAAGCCACCGTGGTCGAGTCCCTTCCCAACGCGATGTTCCGCGTGAAGCTCCCTAACCAGCACATCGTGCTGGGGTACATCTCCGGCAAGATGCGCATGAACTACATCCGCATCCTCCCCGGCGATCGCGTGACGGTCGAGATGTCGCCCTACGACCTCTCCAAGGCCCGCATCACCTTCCGCCACTGATCCTCATTGAACAACCAAGCACGCAGCCAACACGCCCGGACTGACCCGGGCGTGTTGTGTTTGTCTTCTCAGAGGGTGCCCGCACTTGGAACGCCAAAGAGCGGCTGAACGATCGGATACGACGCATCCAAACTGAAGCCGAATCGGTATTTGAGGCTGGTTCGGGTTGAGCGTGGGCGGAATGGGGCGGGCTTGGTGCTGGAAGCTTGGAGGCTCCGCGCCTAAAGTCGAGGCCCTGCTCTATGGACCGACGTGGTCGGTTCGTGGGGCTGTTTGATCACTGAGCAACAGCGAGGTTTCCCGTGAAGGTTCGAGCCAGTGTCCGTCGTATTTGCAAGGATTGCCAGATCGTCCGCCGCAAGGGCAAGGTCCGCGTGATCTGCAAGGCTGATCCGAAGCACAAGCAGGTCCAGGGCTGATCGCCGTTGCGGGTTCAAGGTGGCACGGCTCTCCAGAGCCGTGCTTCTGATAGGCCCCGCGTGTGCGACAGTCTCGGATTGATTGGTCTGGGTATCCGTTCAACGAAGTTTTTCCAACCCGCCGGCGGGTAGGGCCGAAGCCTGACGAGCCGCCGAGCCAGAGGAGTATTCCGCGTGCCCCGTATTGCTGGTATCGATATCCCCGAGAAGAAGAAGATCTTCTTCGCCCTTCAGTACATCCACGGCATCGGCCCGAAGTTTGCGGCCGAGATTCTCGCTGAGGCCGGGATCGACCCGGACCTCCGCGCCAACCAGCTCGACGAGCAGGCGGGCGCGAAGATCACGGCGATCATCGACGCGAACTACCTCGTCGAGGGTGCGTTGCGTCGCCAGGTTTCGCAGAACGTCCAGCGCCTGAAGGACATCCGCAGCTACCGTGGCGATCGCCACCGCCGCGGGCTCCCCGTCCGAGGCCAGCGTACCCGGTCCAACAGCCGCACCCGTAAGGGCAAGCGCAAGACCGTCGCCGGCAAGAAGGGCGTCAAGGGCTAAGGCGTTTCGCGATCGAGGTTTCTCGGTCGCGATCGGGCCCCGGGCGCTCTCGACATTCGGCGATTTGCCGAGTGCGACGAGGCGAACGAGGCGTTGGGTACGAAACTGGATACACCCGGTTGCACGGTGCGAAAAAGCACCGCAAGGCCGGATAGACCGAGGATCAAGTCATGGGCAAGAAAGTCAAGAAAGTGCGGAAGAACGTTGTGCGCGGCATCGCGCACATCCGCGCCAGCCAGAACAACACGATTGTCACCATCACCGATATGAACGGCGAGACCCTCTGCTGGGACTCCGCCGGTTCCATCGGCTTCAAGGGCACCCGCAAGAGCACGCCCTTCGCCGCCACCCGCGCGGGTGAGAACTGTGGGCAGAAGGCCCGCAAGATCGGCGTCTCGGAACTCGAAGTCCGCGTGACGGGCTCGGGTGCCGGTCGCGAGTCTGCCGTCAACGGGCTGGTCTCCTCGGGCATGCGCATCAGCGCGGTCGAGGACCACACCCCGGTCCCGCACAACGGCTGCCGCCCGACGAAGCGCCGCCGCGTCTGATGTTCCACGCCGACGGGTTTTAGCCGGCGGCGTGAATCTCAGCGAGGATCGCTTCACAGGTCATTTCGATGCAGTTTCCAAACCGGTCCGAAAGGGCCGGTTTTTTCATGTGATCGTGCCGAGAGCAGGGATTCACACTTGCCGGTGTTCCCGCGCGGTGCTCGGCGCTTTCGATCCGCGCTGGTATGCTGAGATTGCAAACGCTGTTGGCGTCAGGGGAGGATTCGCGATGTGGAAGCACCGCAAGCCCGGAAGGTTGAAAGTCCCGCGTGCGTCGCGGTGGTTCTTGGGCGTGTACTTCTTCCTGACGCTCCTGCTCGGCGTGATTGTCGCTGGGTTGGCTTTGAAGGCGTTCAACTACGACGACGAAACGCCGCGGCTCGAACTGATGTGGTTCGCGTTGTTGTTGGTCCCGTTCGCGGGGCTGTTGTTTTTAAGCCCCATGCTGCGGCGAATCCTGGCCGAGCGGCGCGCAGTCCATGAGCACATGGCCGAGCGGGCGACGTACGACGGGATCGAACAGCCGATCTGCCCGAAGTGTTCGTACGACCTGCGGGGTATGGGTCCAAGCGGGCGATGCCCGGAGTGCGGCGGGTTTTTCCAGCTCAGCTCAATGCAGGCGCAGCAGTTTGGTGAGCACGCCAGGATGCGCAGCGAGCCGCCACCGATCGCCCGCGAAGAGTTTTGCCAGGCGTGCGGGCAGGACTTTCGAGGACACCAACACGCCCCGACGTGTTTCAACTGCGGCCAGCCAAGATGAACGACTCGTCCGCGGTCCGCACCGAGCCGCGAGGAAGAACACGAGAGCGCGACACAAGCCCGATGCTGGTACGTTGAACAGATGAACCTGCTCCGCCGCCAATACCGCAAACTGAGCCGGGCTCGCAAGCTCGCGGGTCATCTGCGTTCGCTGGCGATTCTGACGGTGGTTTCGATCGTGCTGCAGTTTGCGCCGATGGTGTGGGCTGCGGTTGACTATCTTGTCGCTCGGCCCAGCGCCCAAGCCCTGGGCACCCGCTTCAACATTGCGCTGTTCGCATCGCTGGTGCTGATGATCGCGAACCTGATCGTCATGCTCTACGTTCGGCGGAAGGTGCAAAGAGCGGTGGCACAATCCCAGCGGCTGGCGTGCATCTGGTGCCTGTACGACCTCTCGGCCTGCGAGCCGCACGGGCGATGCCCGGAGTGCGGGTGCCTCTATCGACACTCGTACGTGCGGAAGCTGTGGTCGAGGACGCCGGGTATCTAAGGTGAACGAGATGAAGAAGGCCGGTGCAGGCGGGTTGATGAAAGACCACAGGGCCGGAGCGTCATGGGCAAGGTCGTATGGATCATGCGGCGGTACATGCGGTCGGTTCGCCGACTGCTGCGCATGCACTGGATGATCCGGTGTCAGTTGTGCATCTTCCCGGCGGCACTCAGTTGGGCCGTACTCTTACTCATCGTCAATCGCCTCACGCTCTGGGTGCTCTCGTTTGAGAATGTGGGGCAATCGACTCCGCCGAAGGTAGCTCTCTGGATTCTCGGTGCACCGATGCTGGGCACATTTCTAGCGACGGCGTGCGCAGCGGTTTTGCATGTGTGGCTTGCTTCACGTGCGCTGAAGGTGTTGTCTCGCCATCAGGGTTCCGTGTGTCCGCGATGCTTGCATGACCTTCGAGCAGCGCCTGAATCGTCTCGATGTCCGGAGTGTGGCACGAGATACCGCCGGCGTTGGTTGCGAAAACTCTGGTGCCAGGCGATCCTCCTGACCGGTGGTCGGCGAGCGGCTCAGCGTGTCGATGGCCTCTTCGAGACTCAACCACCGCCGGGAGAAAACCAAAAATGAGAGAAGCAACCCGGCGCTGCTGGCATCCAAACCGCCCATCTTCCCAACGCGCCCCCCTCCGCCCCCCGCCGCGGCCCTCCGCACTCTCCGCGTTGAATCCCAAGCCGTTTCAACCACCCGACCCCCGTTGATCCGACGGGCTTTACCGCCAATAATCTCGCTCATCTCCCTCCCGGAGAGAAAGCACCCCATCGACGCGGCACGTCGGGGGCTGATGACCGGGTTCGGGAACGGCCTTTTTTCAGGTTGCCGCAGATTTGCAAGGATTCTCACATGCGCATCAAGTGGCGTGGGCTCGAACTGCCGTCCCGTATTTCCGTTGACGCTCGCTCCAAGAGCAGCACCTACGCGAAGTTCACCGTCGAGCCGTTCGAGCGTGGCTTCGGCACCACCATCGGCAACTCGCTCCGCCGCATCCTCCTCTCCGCGCTCGAGGGCGCCTCGCTCACCAGCGTGAAGATCAAGGGCGTGCAGCACGAGTTCTCCAGCCTCCCCGGCGTGCTCGAGGACGTCACCGACATCATCCTCAACGTCAAGAGCCTGATCGTCAGGCTCGACGGCGACGAGGCGAAGACCGTCAAGGTCGCCGCCCGCGGGCCGGGCGAAGTGACGGCCGAACTCATCGAGGGCGATCCCTCCGTCACCATCGTCAACAAGGACCTGGTCCTCGCGACGCTGACCGACAAGATCGACTTCGAGATGGAGCTGCGCGTCGAGAAGGGCCGCGGCTACGTCCCCGCCAACGAGCGCTACAACCAGGGTGAAGAGCAGGAGATCGGCGTGATCCCGGTCGACGCCGTCTTCTCGCCCGTGCAGCGCGTGCGCTATCAGGTTGAGGAAACCCGCGTCGGTCAGAAGACCAACTACGACAAGCTCGTGATCGAAGTCTGGACCAACGGCACCGTCTCGCCCGAGATGGCGCTCGTCGAGGCCGCGAAGATCAACCGCAAGCACCTCAACGCCTTCGTGCAGTACTTCGAGCTGGGCGACCAGCGCGTGAGCGAAGAGGCCGCGGCGGCCGCGAGCGTCGACGAAGAGTTGATGCGCAAGCTTGCGATGCCGGTGGGCGAGCTGGACCTGTCGGTCCGCGCCAGCAACTGCCTGGAGTCGGCGCAGATCGGCACCGTGGCGGACCTGGTGATCAAGACCGAGCAGGACCTGCTGAAGGTCCGCTCCTTCGGCCGCACGTCGCTGCGTGAGGTGAAGAAGAAGCTCGTGGACATGGGCCTGGACCTGGGCATGACGCTGCCCGAGGGCATGGTGGTGAAGAAGTAAGACTTCACCGGCTCGTCAATCGCAACACCAAACGCAGAACCCTCGCGACGTGCGGGGGTTCTGTTTTTTCGTTCAAGCCGTGTGATTTCGACGACGCCTGTCTATCGCCGATGATCGAGACGTATTCGATCAACCGTCGAAGCGAGCCTCAACTGGGGCGAATGTGTCGTCGAGCTCGATGAACAAATCGTGACCACCGATCAGATCTCCGCGATCGAAAACATGGATGTGGTGCGTTGAATCGGATTCGGGAGTGCCGTTGATGAAGATGCTCCGCAGTTCTCCGCTCTCAAGCAGCTCGGTGGCCGCGGGAGGGGCTTCATCGGGGATGCCCCAGAAGTCACGAATCGCTTCGTCGATCAGAGGCGTAGCTTGATGGAGCAGTTCTGTGTACCGGTCTTTGAGCGTCTGCCACACGTGTTCAATATGTCGCGTCGTCGCCGCGGAGTCGAAGTGTGCGGCGTCGACTTTAACAACGAGCTCCACGTTCTGGCCGTTGAACGGAACGTCCTTGAGAGAGAAGCACCGGGACGATCCGCCGGACTTCTCGCCGGGGGAGATCTCGAGTTCACCCATCGAGCAGCGAAGTCGTTCGGGTAACTCAACGATCGAAGGTGTTTGGATTGATTTGGAGAAGGCGGGCGGTGGGGGAGGTGTGGGGAGAGCCGAGCCGTCAGCGCACACGAATCCTCGCCCATCACGCGTCAGCAACAGATCCGTTCCCACCGGCGCGTTGAGATATGGAAGAACCTCCGGGTGCTGCGATACAAACTCACTCAACGGCACGCGCTCGGCCGGAACTTCACTGTCGGAGTGCTGGGTGTCCTCGTACGTGAAGAAGCACCAGCCCGAACACTTTTTCGAAGTCGGCTCTGTGCGGGTCATCCGCCCGATGGGCTCCTCGTCCAGCATGAGCATCGAGACGAAGCATGTGCGGGAGTAAAACTGAGTGTTGGCACCTTTGCTCATGCGGGACTCCTGAAACAGATATCGCAACCCTTTCAGAATCCTATCAGAAGCGATCGCGGAAGGATTGTCTGGGAAGGTGATGCCGCCTAGACTCTCGACCCACCTTGGTGGGTTTCGTCCTGTTTCCACATCCCATCACCTGGCTTCCCGAGCCGAAATCGGAGAACAACACCCATGCGTCACCGCAAGGCTGGTTACAAACTCGGTCGTACAACTGCTCACCGCACCGCGACGCTGCGCAACCTCGCTGCTTCGCTGCTGGAGCACGGGCAGATCGTCACGACGCTGCCGCGTGCGAAGGCCGTGCAGCCGTTCGTTGAAAAGCTCATCACCACCGCGAAGAAGGGCAGCCTGCACGCCCGTCGTCAGGTGATCGCCAAGCTCGGCTGGGACCGCCCCGGCTTCGAGTGGCTCTATCTGCCCAAGAACGCCACGGAGCAGGAGAAGGCGTCGGTCCAGGCCCTGGCCGACCGGGCCAAGAAGTTCTTCGACATCCCCGAGGCGAGCAAGGTCGAGCGTAACCGCTACGGCGACCTTCGCAAGGCCCCGAAGCTCGTCAAGCACATCTTCGACAACGTGGTGCCCCGGTTCCGCGATCGGGCCGGTGGGTACACCCGCGTGGTCAAGCTCGGTCGTCACCGCATCGGTGACGGCGGCGAGATGGTCGTGATCCAGTTCGTCGGCGCTGAGGAAGGTCCGGAAATCGGTGGCAACCCGTCCAGCCGTCGGCGCATCGCCGATCGCCGCACGGCCTTTGCCGCGAAGGTCCGCAAGACCGACGCCGCCGCCCCGGCCCAGGCCTAAGGGAACCCCCCAAAAATCGGTGATCCGGGTGAACCCCGAGGCCGATTGAGGGGTATACAGTTTTCAACCGGCGAGCCGCGTGGCTGTCGGACCATACCTGAGCAACACCATTTGAAAGGAACGCCTATGAAGAACATCTCCCGTATCGGTCTGGTTGCCCTCTGCTGCGTCGGCGCGATGACCCTCGCCGCTTGCAAGAGCACCGCCCGCACCGACACCGCCGCCTCGGCCACCGAGGTCAAGGCCTGTGCGAAGGGCGAGGCTTGCTGCAAGAAGACCGGCAAGGCCTGCGCTGAGGGCTCCTGCGCCAGCAGCAGCTCCTGCTCCAAGGATGCTGGCGCCTGCACCCAGAAGAAGAACTGAGATCCCCTGACGCCAAGATCGGCCTCTGTCGCCGATCTTGATTCGTCTTCGGACCACTCAGGTTTCTGATTCTTACAAACCTCAAGCCCGTCGGGTCCGCCCGGCGGGCTTGTGCTTTTTGCTCACCGATGGGTGGTGGTGTGTCGGTTCTCCAGTCACCACAAGAGGCGCAGGCCGTACAAACCTCACAGTCCGCGCAGGCCACCCAGCCCGAACAGACCTGACGCTCGGCATCGTCCGCAAACTCCCCGGTCACGCTGAAGTCGCGCCCTTCTCGGACCGACGTTCACTTCGTGGCAAGCAGCGCCCTGCAACCCGTGCTCGCGGTGGCGAAGCGATCGGTTGATCGCGGAAACGTCTCGAACGATCAGGCGGCTCCCCTTTCAGTCGCCCCGCCTTCGACGCTCACAACGTCGCGGGTCGACGGCTACCTCAACCCCGCCGACGAGGCGAAAGACCGCAACAACCGTTTGATCCTCGACGTCGTGGACGAATCGCTGGAACGCTCGGTGAAGCTGCGCGAAGAAGCCACTCAGCGCCGGGAAGAGCGTCGGGCTGAAGAAGCACGCCGCGAGCGATCGACAGCTGAGCGCGAAGCGAACGAAGCCGCGGCACAGGCCGCAGCGGATCAGCGCCGCGCGGTCGAGGCTCTTCGTCAGCAGCACCGCGACGAGCGCGACAGCCTGCTCGCGGAAATCGAAGCCCGCCGAAACGCACGTGGATTGAACCTCGCGGCGTAGTTGGCACAGCGGCGCACACCGCCCGATCGCCTATTCACGTGGTCTTGCTCACCCCGCCCGACCGCAGCCCCAGCACTTCCTCGATCGCGTCGGCCGACATGGGCCCGGCGCGGTGATGGTCGAACTGCGCCACGATCTGAGCCAGCGCCGCGCGCTGATCGTCGGCGTAGCCGGGCTGCCGCATCAGGCGGTACACACCCACCGCAAGCTCGTGCCCGCTGCCGAAGTAGGGCACAAGCTCGGGCACCACCCGCTTGCCCGCGATGAGGTTCGGCAGTGTGAACAGGTCCGTCTTGAACAGGAACCGCCCCAGCACCCGCGCCGGCATCTTCCACAGCTTGCTGAAGCGGTAGAACGTCACCATGGGCTTGAGTTGTTTCGCCACCTGCAGCGTCACCGTGCCGCTGGCGACGATCGCCATATCGCACCAACGCACCACCGCGTCGGTATCACCCACCACCACGTGCAAATCCGTCGGCCAGCGTCCGTACATCGAGATCGCACGCCGACGCAGTTCGTCCTCAACCGCGGGCTTGGTCACCGCCAGTGTCGCAACCAATCCCGGGAAGTCACCTTTGAGCTGCGTGAAGGCCTCCATCAACGGCACAAAGCTCCGCTTGATCTCCACCGGTCGCGAGCCCGGCATCAGCGCGAGCCTCGGTGCGGTCGGATCGAAAGGCGCACCTTCGCGGAAGCCCGGGATCTTCGCCGCCCGCGTGCGAAGGCTCGTCTCGTCCAGCGGCTGATCGAAGAGCGGATGCCCGACAAACCGCGCCTTCATGCCGCGTTTGAGGAACCAGTTCTCCTCGAACGGCAGCACGCACAGCACCAGGTCGCTGAGTCGGCGGAGCTTCTTGATGCGACCCTCGCGCCAGGCCCAGAGCTGCGGCGCAACCAGGTGCACCACGCGCATGCCGCGCTCTTTCGCCAGGCGGCAGATCGGGAAGTTCGCGTCGGGAGAGTCCACCGGGATGTGCAGCGCCAGCCGCTGCGTATCGAGCCATTCCTCGATGCGCCGGTTCATGCGGACGTGTTCGAGGATCTTCCCGACCCCGGGGATGCCCATAACCGCCGCCTCGCCCGTGCGTTCGATGATCGTCGCCCCCGCGGCTTCCATCTTGCGACCGCCCCAGGCATAAATCGGCAGCGCCGGCCAGCGCCGCCGCAGCTCGGCGATGACGATCGAGGCGTGGTCATCGCCCGACGGCTCAAAGGCCGTGAAGAGGATGCCCTGCCGACCCGAGGTCGATTGGCCGCCTTGAAAGACCGAACTGGTGCCGGGTGAGTTCATCAAGGCCCGATTGTTGGCCCGTTGTCTCACGCCGGCGCGTGCGTGCTCAGCCCTTCTTCCCCCGGGCCATGTTCATCACCAGGCCGATGAGGAAGAGCACGATGAAGATGATGAAGAGCGTTTGGGCGATCCACGCGGCCGAGCCCGCGAGACCGGAGAACCCCAGAACCGCCGCGATGATCGCCACCACCAAGAAAATGAGTACCCATTGAAGCATGAGAAGAACTCCTTCAAAGTGTGAGCGTTCCGCGTCAGTCTATGCCGACCGGTTCTTCATCTGTTATGCTGTCGCTCGACGACGGGGCGTTCCCGTACCTCGGGCCCACACCCTTTCCGGAGTATTGAGTATGAAGTTCAACGTGCAGTCCGTTTCCGTTCTTGTCCGCGGCGCGATGGTCTCGTTGCTGGCGCTTTCGCTGGTGGCTCTGCCCGCGTGCTCCACCGCGCCGAAGTCCGAGGCCGATCGCTCGGCGTTGGTCGACGAAGCCCAGAGCGAGCTCAACCGCGCCAAGCAGGCCGACCCCACGCTCGTCCCCATGCTCGACAAGTCCCTCGCCTACGCGATGTTCCCCAGCGTCGGCAAAGGCGCTATCGGTGTCGGCGGAGCCTACGGCCGCGGGGTCTTCTTCGAAAAAGGCAAGCACGTGGGCTACTGCGACATCTCGCAAGGCTCCATCGGCTTCCAGCTCGGTGGTCAGGCGTACTCCCAGCTGCTGGTCTTCTCCGAGAAAGCCGCCGTCGAGCGCTTCAAGGCCGGTCGCTTCACCTTCGCCGCACAGGCCACCGCCGTGGCGGTGAAGTCCGGCGCCGGGGCGAACGCGAAGTTCGCCGACGGCGTTGCGGTCTTCACCATGGGCGAGGCCGGGCTCATGTACGAAGCCTCCATCGGCGGGCAGAACTTCTCCTACCAGCCCAAGTAAATCAGAGCCGCCGAGTTCACTCGGCGCGGGCTCCCGGTTCTTCCGGTCCTTCTGAACCCGCGAGTCTTCGAAAGCCACCTCCGTACGGTCTACCATGCCCTTGCCCACGACCCAAACGTCGTCGGCAAGGGTTTTTGGCTTTTGCACGGAGCATTCCGCATGCGGCTATCGATGGTCGGGACCGGGTACGTGGGGCTCGTCACGGGTGTCTGTCTCGCGAATACAGGCAACCACGTGGTCTGTCAGGACGTCTCGGCCGAGAAGATCGAATCGCTCAAGCTGGGCAAGTGCCCGATCTACGAGCCCGGTCTCGAGGAACTGCTCGAGCGCAACATCAAGGCCGGTCGGTTGACGTTCACCACCGACCCCGCCGCCGCGCACCGTGACGCGGACATGATCTTCATCTGCGTGGGCACGCCCAGCGACGACCGCGGGCACACGGATCTGACGTACATCTTCGCCGCGGCCGACGCGGTTGCCGATGTGCTCATCTCACTCGGACCGAAGCAGAAGCCCAAGGTGATCGTGGTAAAGAGCACCGTGCCCGTGGGCACGAGCCTCGCGGTGAAGGCGCGGATTGCCGATCGCCTCAAAGCCGCGGGCGCCAAGGGCGAGGGGATCACGTTCGCCATCGCGAACAACCCGGAGTTTCTGAAGGAAGGCGCCGCGATCGACGACTTCAACAAGCCCGACCGCGTGGTGGTGGGTGTTGAAGAAGCCTGGGTCGGCGACGCCATGCGCGAGCTCTACGACCCCTTCGTCCGCAACGGGCACCCGATCCACATCATGGACGTGCTCAGCAGCGAGATGGTCAAGTACGCCAGCAACGCCATGCTCGCCTGCAAGATCTCCTTCATCAACGAGATGGCCAACCTCTGCGAGGCCTACGGCGCCGACGTCGCCCGCGTTCGCGAGGGCATGTGCGCCGACAAACGCATCGGCAACCAGTTCCTCTACCCCGGTCTGGGTTACGGCGGCTCCTGCTTCCCCAAGGACACCCTCGCCTGCATCATGATGGGCGACAAGGCCGGCGTACCCACGCCTGTGAATAAGGCCGTGCACGAACTGAACCAGGCCCAGCGCGACCGGTTCTTCACGAAGATCATCGGGCACTTCGGGGGCAAGTCCGCCGGCGGGCTGGCGGGCAAGACCATCGCCTTCTGGGGCATCGCCTTCAAGCCCAAGACCGACGACATCCGCGAGGCCCCCGCCATCACGCTGATGCGCAAGGCCCTGGGCTTCGGTGCCGTCGTCCGCGCCTTCGACCCCGTCGCCAACGACAACGCCCGCAAAGAGCTCGGACCGACCTTCACCATCTGCGACGACATGTACGAGGCCGCCAAGGGTGCTGACGCGCTGGTGGTCTGCACCGATTGGGACGAGTTCAAGAGCCCGGACTGGGCGCGCCTGACCGAGATCATGCGCGACCGCGTGGTCTTCGACGGGCGCAACCTCTACCGCCCGGAACAGATGAAAACCCGCGGCTTTGCGCATCACAGCGTCGGGCGTGCCCCGGTGAGGGTCTAATCCCGGGTTACGGGCAGGTGAGACTTTGGGTAACCCTCGCTCAAGTGGGGGGTCCCCAGTGCTGAAAAGTGGCGTCTTTGTCCCAGCACCCGGAAAGTCCGTGGGGCTGTATACTTCCGTACGGTGAAACGGGGCTTATACCAAGTCGCGGTTCGGGGACGTTGCTCTGGCGCGATCACGCGTGTTTGGGCTGCGGGATCATTGGCCGTACTGATCGCGGCCAGTCCGGCCATCAGTGCGCCCGAGGCCTTTGACGCAACCCGTTCGCCCGGTGGTTCGACCGTGCTGGTCGTGCCGGGTGATTCAGCCGCGAGCGGCCTGGTGGTGCGCGGGGTGGAGCAGTTGGTCGCTGAGCTGGCTTCCCCCGAGTTGGAGATCCGCGAACGGGCGCAGGCGGAGCTTGCCGCGAGGCCTGATGTGGGGCTGGCGCAGATCGGCGAGCTTCTGAAAGATTCGAAGTTGAGCGCCGAGGCGCGGGCTCGGTTGGTTTCGGTCGGAAGGGACGTCTTTGTGCGCACGCCGCGGGGCGCGCTGGGCGTTCGGTTCCGGCCCGGGATGTCGATGATCGTCGAAGGGGCGCTGGCGGGGTTCCCCGGGGCGACGGTTTTTAAGCCGGGCGACGAGATCATCGAGATCAATGGCGACGTGGTGCGCGGGCGGACGGGGATGATGACTGACGTGCAGGGGCTGCGTCCGATGGTCGTGGCGCGCGATCCGGGGCAGACCATCACAGTGACCGTGATGCGCCCGAAGGTCGTCGCGGGCGAGGGTGTCAAGGCCCCACAAGGCGGCGGCTGGGACGGCGAGTTTGGCGGCGGTGGCGCGGCCGTTGAACGTGAGCGTGTGGACCTGCCCATCACGCTGGGCAGCTTTGATGCGCTGAACCGCAACAACCAGGGGTTCATGGACCGCATCACGCCCGAGCAGTATTCGGTGGCGTGGCAGATCAGGCTGAAGGACATGCTGGGCGTGCCGACGGAGGTCGCAGGACCGAAGGACCTGGTGCAGAATCAGGACGCGCAGAACGGGCAGATGGCCGATCGGGGGCCTTCGTTCCGTTCGCTTCAGCAGCAGCAGGACCGCTTCGCCCGCGGCGGCGGCGGCACGATGCAACGCCGACTGGGCAACGTCGTCGAGACCGAGATGATGGCGGGGGGCGAGTCGCAGGGTGGGCGGCCTGAGGCGGATGTGAGCAACCAGCAGGCGATGGCCGAGGATCCGATCTTCTGGAACAACGGCAACCGGGGTGGTGGGGGGATGCGGCAGCAGTGGCGGATCGGCGGCAACGGCGCGCGGGGTGAGGTGCGGGTCGAGGTTCTGCCCAACCCCGCGGGGAACGCCGGCGTCGGGGCGGCGGGTGAAGACGCGGAACTGGCGATGCTCCGCCTGCAACGCAGCGCGATGAGCGACTCGATCGACCTGCTCACGCAGGTGGTGCAGTCCCGCAAGGACGTGATCCAGCGGATGGCCGAGACGGGGATGGACGAAGCGGCGCTGAAGCAGATGATCAACTCGCTGGAAGCGCAGATGGGCCAGATCGACCTCATGCGGGCGCAGTTGAAGTCGCTGGATGAGAAGATCGACGCGATGCAGAAGAAGGGCGACAAGCCGCGGTGAGCGCGGCGAAGCCGCCCAAAGCAGCAAAGCAGTAAAGCAGCGTCACACGCCGTCAACGCGAGTGCCTTGCGCCGCTGTGTTTACGGATAATCCTGGCGGGTCGGGCGGAGGAGCAGGTCGCTGATGTGCACGTGGGCGGGCTGCTGGGCGATGAACGACACGGCGTTGGCGACGTCGCTGGGGTCGAGCATCGGGGCGAACTTCTGTTTCATCGATTCGAACCACGCGTCGTCGTAGCCCGCGACGCCTTGGAACTCGCTGATGACGAAGCCGGGCTCGACGAGGCTGACGCGGATGCCCTTTGGGCCCAGCTCGCGCCGGGCGCCTTCGGCAAGGGCGTGCACCGCGAACTTGGTGGAGCCGTACATGGAGGAGAAGGGCGAGACGTGCCGACCGACGACGGAGCCGATGAGCACGATGTCGCGCTGAACTTTCAGCCAGGGGCTGTCGGGCGTGAGTGGTGTAGAAGGGAAGCCCTGCAGCAAACGTTGAGCGGCGGAGCGGAGCAGGCGTGCGCAGCCCATGAGGTTGGTGCGGACCATTTCGTCCCACTGGGCGGGGTCGCTGGTGATGACGCTGCCGTTGAGCCCCCGCCCGGCGTTGACGACGATGAGGTCGGCCTCGCGGGAGAAGGCCGAACGTGCGGCGTCGAGGGCGCGGTCGATCACGGACTGCTCCGCGGCATCACCCGCGGCGATGACGCACTGACCCTTGGGCAGTGAATCCGCAAGGGCGCGGAGGCGATCCTCGCGGCGGGCGTTGAGGACGAGCTTGCAGCCTTGTTGAGCGAGGTGCAGGGCGAGGGCCCGGCCGATGCCGGCGGAGGCGCCGGTGATCAGGGCGATGCGGTCTTTCAAAGGAGCTGTGGACATGGATAAAGCGTATGAGGCGGGAAAACAGCAAATCAGCAAAGGGCAAAGCAGCAAATGGAAAAAGTACGGCGTGGGCCGGTGGCGTTTGGTGGGTGCGGGCGCTATGTTGGGGCATGAGTAGTACGAGTGAAACCGGGCCGAAGGGTCATGCGGGCGAGGGCGGGACGTTGGTGGCGGAGCCTGTGCTTCGCACGGCGGAGATGCACATCTATCGCCCGACGGAGCCGACGCTCGGAACGATCGTGCGGAATGAGCTGTGCACGGCGGGTCGCAAGGCCGCGGGGTTTGTTCGGCATATCGAGATTGATGTGAGCGGGACGGACCTGGTCGGGCGGTGCTTGCCCGGGCAGTCGATCGGCGTGATCCCGGAGGGCGTGGACGCGAACGGCAAGCCGCACAAGGTGCGGTTGTATTCGCTGGCGAGCCCGTCGCGTGGTGAGGACGGCGAGGGGAAGGTGATCTCCACGACGGTGAAGCGCGCGATCGACGAGCACTGGGAGACGCACGGGTTGTTCTTGGGCGTGTGCTCGAACTATCTGTGCGATCGGAAAGTGGGGGAGAAGGTGAAGCTCAGCGGGCCGAACGGCAAGCGGTTTGTGCTGCCGGCACGGTTTGATGAGCATCAGTACGTGTTTGTCGCGACGGGGACGGGGATCGCGCCGTTCCGCGGGATGATCAAAGACCTGCTCAGCAGCGGGTGCAAGAGCACGATTGCGCTGGTGATGGGCAGCCCGTACAGCACGGACCTGCTGTATCACGACGAAATGACGAAGCTCGCGAAGGAGCACGGGAACTTCAAGTACATCACGGCCATCAGCCGGGAGAGCAACGGCGCGCACGGGAAGTTGTACGTGCAGGACCGCTTCCGGACGGATGCGGAGGTCTTGATGCCGCTGCTGAGCGACGCGCGGACCTTGGTGTATATCTGCGGGCTGGCGGGGATGGAGCTTGGGATCTTCCAGGAGATGGCCCGGCGGCTGAAGGGCGAGGCGCTCGAGCAATATCTGAAGGTGGACCCCGCGGCGATGGCGGACATCGGCGCGTGGCAGCGGTCGATGCTGCACAAGGAAGTGAAGCCCACGCGGCGGGTCTTCCTTGAGGTGTACGCGTAAGGCTTCGGAAGAAGCGCTGCGGTTTATTCGTAGACGTTGACCCAACCGCCCTCGGCGGGGGTCATTTGTACGTTGTAGAAGCCCTGCGGCGTGGTGCCCTCGGCGGTGGATGGGTTGAGGGTGAGCGTTCCGGAGATGCTGGTGCGGCCGGAGACGATGACCTGACCTAGGCGCGAGTTGCCTTGGATGGTCAGGTCGCCGCGGATGAAGATGAGGCCGTTGATTTGTGAGGGGTAGGTATCTGCTTGATCGGCGTCGGCGGCGCCGGTGAGGTATGGGTAGGGCGTGCCGGTGGGGTTGTAGTTGTACTTGGCGGCGAGGAGTGGATTCTCTGAGAGGGAGGACGAAGAGAGGTTGATGGTGAAGTCTTTGTCGATCAGCAGGACGGGCTGACCGGGGTTTGCGGGCTCGAAGTTGACGGAGCCGGAGATGGAGGAGCCGCTGCCCGGGTTGAGCAGGATGAGCGTGCCGACGACGCGGAGATCGGAGATGCTGATGTTGCTGTTGGCGCAGTCGATGACGTATCGCCCGAGCGGGTCGGGGTTGCCGAAGGGGTTGGCGGTTGGGCTGAGCAGGGTGCGGGTGAGCGAGCGTGTGCCCAGCACGGAGGGGAGCGAAGACAGCGTGATCTTCGTGGCGCGGCTGGCGTAATCGGTGATGACGGAGGCGCTGGGGAACGACTGCGTCGGATGACCGGTGAGCTGCGTGGAGCGGAAGCTGCCGCCCGAGATGGAGCCGGAGGTGTAGACGTTGCTGTTGATGTTGGCGAGGATCGCGGAGAAGCCGTTGGTGGAGTAGAGGTTGACGTCAGCGTTCACCGTGGAAAGCGCACCGAAAGAGACCGAGCCCGATGACGCGAGCGCGAAGGACATGCACCCTAGCGGATGGATCGCCGGCAGGGTGGTCACCCGGACCGTGCGTTTGGCGTTGGTGGTGGTTGCGGTGGCGGAGATGACCACTGGGTCGAGCGATGAGGAAGGCAGGTCGCCGTCCGGGTCGGAGACGGTGACTTCGACCTCGGCACTGTCGATGCGCATCGAGCGGTTCGACGAGCCGCCGGAGGTTGCGCTGCGCCAGTTCGCGTTGGCGCGCATGTGGGCGAGGGTTGCGCGGATCGCGGACTCAGCGGCGGAGCGTGCCTGGGCGCCCTGCTGCTCGATGTGCGCGATACGGAAAGCGTTCGCGGAGGTGTAGAGGCTCCCCAGCGCCAAGGCGGTGATCACCGCGCCCAGCGAGATGATCGTGAGATACACCGACCCGCGCGGCGTGCGGGTTCGTGTGTTCGTCGCTCGGTTTGGAGAGAAGGACGAAGGCATGTGCGTGTCAGGGCTTGGGCGTGAGGTTGGCCTTGAGCGCCGTGCGGGTAAGGATCGGGCGGTTGTTGAACGTGACAGACACGATGATTCGGTACAGCCCCGTGTCGGTGGCGGACTCAACCGATGGGTTCGATGTGGTGACGTACTTCATCGTGACCGATCGGCGGTAGCCGTTGGTGTTGGTTGATGCTGAGCCGTCGGGGTTGATCGGCTTGGAGTCGCTGTAGTCGGCGTAATCCAGTGCCACCGCGTCGTTCCCCCGATTGGCGGGAATGACCGTGACGATCGGCGCGTCGAGAACCGAGAGCGAGGCCACCGTCCCGCTCTGCTGCGTGTCGGTGGAGTTGTACGGCAGCTGCATCATCTCGGCGATCAACGCGTCGGCGAGCTGCCCGGCGACAAGCACGCGCGTCGCTTGCGCTCGCAGCGCCACCGCCTGAGCTGCGGCGTTCAGCGTCGCGACGATGATGATCGAGAAGACCGCTACCGCGAGTGTGACCTCGATGAGCGTCATGCCGCGAGCGTGAGAACGACCACGAAAGGCACGGGTGCGAAGCACCGGGCTTTCTAGAGTATCTTGAACGTGCATGCGAGCGGTCATTTGCCCGCTCCGATGATGGTGGGTTGGTTGGTGAGCAGGACGGTCGAGGTTGCGGTTGTGCCGGGGTGGAGCTTCAGCGACAGCACCAGTGACGAGGCGCGTGCGGACTTGGTTGTCGCTGCCCGCCCGGTGGTGGTGGCGTACAGCTCGTAGACGAGCCCGGGCCCTTCGCAGAGGCTCCATGATGAACCGCTGTTGCTGGAGGTTGAGGCCGTGCCTTTCGCGCTGCCTGATGGATTCTTCGCGAGGGCCAACCGGGCGGCTTCGTTGGAGTTCGCACCGCTGAGGACCAGCACGACCGGTTCGTGCGCGCCGATGGAACGCGGAGAGTTGAACGTGATCTCCGTCATCGCCTCGCTGTTCGGCAGCGCCGACTCCGCGATCGTTGTGCCCGCGAAGGTGGTGGGCGTTGAAGAGGGTGTCGCCCCCGTCGCGGACATGATCGCAACAAGGAGCGTTGAGTCGACTGTTGAGCTCCGCCCGACCATGATCCGCAGACGCGTGGGCTTCCAGGTCAGTGTGTCGGTCGGCAGAGTCAGCGGGAGATACTGAGCGACGTGCGCCGATGAACTCACACGCAGCGCGTCGTAGCCCGCGGCGACATAGCTCTGCGAAGCGATGCGGGACTCGCCCGCGGATTCCTGGGTGCAGACGTCGGCGGATTCGTTGATGACCGTCGTGTGTGAGAAGCCACGGACCCCCGAAGCGATACGGACGGTGGTGTTTTCGTCGGTGCGGACGAGCTCGCCGTCCTGATCACCCGACCACGACCACGTCACCGTGGATGTGCCGCCCTCGGCGGTGGGAACAGTGAACGTGATGGCCTGATCTTCCGAAGTGTCGATCGAGGAGGCGGTGGAGAGTTCCTGCGACAGGCGCGAGAGTGCAGATGCGGCGGTGTTCGCCATCGCCACGGGCGAAGAGCTCGATGTTGACGCGGAGACCATCCGCATGACCCCCGCGGTGGCGAGCAGCATGATCATCAGCACCGAGGCGGAAACGACCATCTCCATGAGCGTGAAGCCGCCGCGACGTGCCCGCACGCGCCGATCGCCGCACACGCTCTGTTGCTGAGTGTTCGTCATTTCTTCTCACTCTGCAGCCTGGCGTCCTCCGCGGCGGCGGCGTTCGCGGCACGCTGGATCGCGTTCGCGTTGATCTTCGCCTGGTTGGTTTCGATGTACACGTACCGCTCAGGCGCGAGCGAGTTCAACGACGCGGCGGAGACCACGGGGTTTGCAGTGATGGTCGATCGGGCCGTGCGCGAGTCGAAGGTCAGCGTGCGGATCGTCGCGCCCGAGACCACCGTGACCGCGAAGCTCTCGTCCGCAAGACCCGTGGGCAGGATGGAGATCGTTCCGGAGAGCGGCATGACGCTGCCGACCACCGGCGTGCGGAACGGCTGCGCACCGAGGTTGATCGTTGTGTTCCCCTCGCCCGTGTGCGGGTTGGGCAGGTTCTTGAAGCTGTAGCTGCTCGTTTCCGAGTCAAGGTTGAACAGGATCGTCTGCCCGCGAGCGCGCGCGGTGGTCATCGCCAGTTGCAGATCGCTGTCAAGACGCTGCAACGCGGACTGAGCACGGTACCGATCGGCGGCTTGAGAAAACCGCGGCGCGGCCACCGCCGCGAGGATTCCCACCACCGCGACGACAATGCACAGCTCCAGCAGCGTGAAGGCGCTCCGGCGCGCGTTGGATCGCGGCGTGTGCATGCATTGGACTATCGGATCATCAAGCGCCCGCGTGTCGCGATGACCGGATCTCTCCGCGAGCGGCGTGCGTTCTCGGACCGGCACCGGGCGCGTTCCCAGTACATTCGTGATGATCCGCTTTGTGAACCGCGAGGCTTTCGATGCCCTCGATCAGGGCGGCCTGAAGGCGACCGATCTCTCTTCAGGTCAAGGGTGAGCGGGCTGCACCTACGCCCGTGGGATCTGATCCTTGGTGTTACCAACGGAAGCGAGCGGTCGAACCATGACGACGACTCAACCAACGATCTTGATCGCCGACGATGAAGACGTCATCACGTTCATGCTGTCGTCGAAGCTGTCGAACATCGGCGCGAAAGTCATCACGGCCCGCAACGGCGAAGAGGCGTTCGCGCTCGCGATACAGCACCGACCGATGGTCGTGCTGACCGATTACGAGATGCCGCGGATGACGGGGCTCGAGTTCGCGAAGAAGCTCCGCGCCACGCCCGAGCTTGCGGAGGTTCCCGTGGTCATGCTCACCGCGCGCGGGCACCGCGTCCCACCGGGGGAGATGTCACAAACGAACATCCAGAACCTCGTCAGCAAGCCCTTCAGCGCGAAGGAGCTTTCGAGCCTGATGCAGGAGCATCTGGCGGCGGAGCTTGCCCGGCGGTCATCGAAGCAGGCGGCGTAAGCGTGTGATTGACGGCGGGTGGGGTGGTCGAGCGGTTGGGGTATTCGAACGGTTGGGGTGGTCGGATCGAGGAGGCTTGTGATGCAGCAGAACGGAAACATCAGCACTTCGCCCGCACTCGCCGCGAACCGCCCCGCGAACTGGACCGACGGTGCGGAGGACCGCTGCAAACGTCTGGGCGTGGTGTGCTTCAGCGCGCACGAGGAAGGCGCACCGGCGTACGTGCCGCAGGCCTTCGCGGGCGTTGAGAAGCTCGTTCGTCACCCGCGCGTGATCGCCGCGGTGGAGCGTGCCGGTCGCAGCGCGAACAACGAGGGCTCTGCGGAGATTGTCGTGGGTCTTCGCGCGATGACGCGGACCGAGCCCGGAGCCGAGGACCCGCGTCTGCTGGTAGCGCTGGCGATGACCCGTGATGTGCTGGAGTCGGAGGCGTTCGCGACGATGTGCGCCGAGGCGGGCGCTGACGCAGCGGAAGCCCGCATCTGCCTGGCTCGCGGCGCTCGCCAGAGCCTCGCCGACGCGGAAGCGATCGCGCAGGCCGCGATGGAGTGCTTCGCGGATATGCGGCAGATCAGCCAGCAGCGCCGCCTTTCCGACGACTTTTCCGATCGACTTTCGCAGGCGTATGAAGAGACCTACGCGCTCTTCCGCATCATGCGGTTCATGGCAAGCGAGGGCGAGCCCGTTCAGCAGGTTGCGGCGCTCGCGGATCACGTCTGCCGGGCCTTGCCCTTCGGTTTCGTCGCCATCGCCTACCGCGATGTTGACCAGATTGTCGGCGGGCTCCGCGGGCGACTGATCTTCGCGGGCACCGCATCATGCGGCCAGGACGAGTTCCGCCATCACGCCCTTTCGCTGGCGGCCCGCGCTACGGGCGATGACTGGACCCGCGTGCTCCAGCCCGGCAAAGAAGCCATCGCCGCCGCGGTTGGCAGCGAAGTGATCTGCGAACCGATCAGCTATTGCGGCCGTCCTATCGGCGTTGTGCTCGCGGGGCAGAAGCGCGGGCCCGATCCGATGATCGCCTCCCCGGAAATGCAGTTTGTCGAGGCCGTCGCGGACTTCCTGGGCACCTTCCACGAGAATATCGCCCGCTTCGACGAGCAGAAAGCCATGTCGATGGGCGTGCTGAAGGCCCTGACGGCATCCATCGACGCGAAAGATCCCTACACGCGCGGTCACTCCGAGCGTGTTGCTCATCTGTCGCACTCGATTTCGCTGGCCATGGGGTTCAGCACCGACGATGCCGAACGTGTGCGGATCGCCGGGCTGGTGCACGACGTGGGCAAGATCGGCGTGCCCGAGGCGGTGCTGCTGAAGACCGGGCGTTTGACCGACGACGAGTTCGCGTTCATCAAGAAGCACCCGGAGATCGGGCACCGAATCCTCAAGGACATCATCGGAATGCAGGACGTGCTGCCGGGCGTGCTCTATCACCACGAACGCTACGACGGGCGCGGCTATCCGCACGGGCTGAAGGGCGAGAACATCCCGCTCGTCGCGCGGATCATCGCACTCTCGGATACCTTCGACGCGATGAGCTCGACCCGCAGCTACCGCTCGGCCCTGCCGCGGGAGAAGGTGCTCTCGGAGTTGCAGCGCTGCGCGGGCTCGCAGTTTGACCCCCGCGTGGTTGAGTCGTTCTTCCGCATCGACCTGAAGGCCTACGACGAACTGCTCGACCTGCAACGCTCGCTCTGCCCCGCGCCGACCGCGAACGACGAGAGCGGCCTGGCGGGTGAGATGACCCGAAAGGCCGCATAAGGTCATCCCCCGATTGGGGACGATTGCCCGAATCACAGATTTGTCGAAATTTCTCACCTGAAGGTCCGCTGCTGACCGTACAGTGAGTAGTCTGTGACGGGTTCGGGCAAGGGTGAAGAAGAAAGGTATCTCTCGATGCGAAGCAGCAGCGCGGCGGACGGATTGAGTGCGTTTCCCCTCCGTAGTCCGTCTCCGTCTTTGGTCGCCGATGTCGGCGGGGTGATTTTCCCGCCGCAGATTGACGAGCCAAAGACCCCTCTGGCACTGAGCCTGGAAGCGCCGACCGAGCCCGTACGCATCCCGGGCATGCACGCCCAGCACCAGTCCTTTGGTCACCGTGTCATGGTCGTGATTGTGGTCCTCCTCCCCGCCCTCGGCGTCGTCGCGGCGGGTTTGTACACCTGGGGGTACGGGCTCGACTGGCTCTCGCTGGCCCTGTTTGTGGGCATGTATATCGCCACCGGGCTTGGCATCACTGTGGGTTATCACCGTCTCTTCACGCACCGGTCCTTCGAGACCGGGCGCGTCATGACCTGGGTCTGGGCCGTACTGGGCAGCATGGCCTCGGAAGGGCCGGTCATTCAGTGGTGCGGGATGCACCGCATGCATCATCAGCACAGCGATAAAGAGCTCGACCCGCACTCGCCGCACCAGCACGGCGGGGACACCGCGTGGAGCGCCGTCAAGGGTGCCTTCTACGCGCACATGGGCTGGCTCTTTGCCTCCAACCCCCCGGGTTTGGCGCGGTATGTGAAGGACCTTCGCGCCGATCCAATCGTGCTGGCGGTCAGCCGGCAGTTCGTGTTGTGGGTGCTGGTGGGTCTGGCCATTCCCGCGGTCATCGGCGGCTTGGTGACGATGTCGTGGACCGGCGCTCTGCTGGGGTTCATCTGGGGCGGGCTGGTGCGCATGTTCATGGTGCACCACGTGACCTGGAGCATCAACTCCGTCTGCCACATCTGGGGCGGGCGGGCCTATGAGAGCCACGACGAAAGCCGCAACAACCTGATCTTCGGCGTTCTGGCCTACGGCGAAGGCTGGCACAACAACCACCATGCGTTCCCCGCTTCCGCGCGCCACGGGCTGAAGTGGTGGCAGTTCGACAGCAGCTACCTGCTGATCAAGGCCATGCAGAAGATCGGGCTGGTCACCAAGGTCCGCGTCCCCTCTCCCGACCGCCTGAAGGCCAAGGAAGCCCGGGACGTTCAGCCCGCGGCCAACAACCAACAGACGCACGCGTCCTGAATACGGACCACGCCGCTGGCTGGATGCTCACGGCATCACGCCCGGACGCAGCTCGTATTTCTCACGTTCGGCTTCTGAAAACCCCGGAAAAAAGTTCAGGCCCGTGCGCTGCTCGATGCTGCTCACGGGCCTGATGTATTGAGTGAAGTCGTACGGCGGCGGATAGTCCCCCTCGTTGGGCATCACAAACGCCACCACCCGCCACAGCCCGGCGCTCGCGCCGTTGAGCAAAACGATCTTGTACGTGTGCGAGGGCACCGCGACGCGGTTCGGGCCGATCGTGCGATGCGGGACGACGCCGTCGGCGGTGGCGGGGTTGTCCTCCGCCTCGTCCCAGTACATAGGCCCGGTGATGATCCACGCGCCGCCCGCGGCGCCTGCCCACGTGCGGGTGAGGTCCTCGAGCTTCGACCATGCCTTCTGGTTCAGTTGCGGGTCCTGCGGGACCATGTTCGACAGATAAAACGTCTCGGCCTTGCGCACCGTGTCGGTCGTCTGGTTCCCCGCGGGGGCCATGTGCCCGCGGTCGTATCCCGAGCCGCGGTAGTCCGCCAGCTCCGCCCGCTTACCGACGGGGAGCTGCGGATCGGGCTCAAACTTGTCCGAGCGTTTGACGGTGCCGCCGAGGTTCGCGGGCTTGACGTGCTCGCAGACCCAGAGCGGGACCTTCGCGGTATCGGAATGCAGCAGGGCGTAGCCATCGCGGCAGACCAGACTCGTGCCGCGTGAGGCGATGGGGGCGGAATCTTCGGGCGTATGGCGAACGGTTGGCTCGGGCTCCAGCGGCTGGGGCATGCCCAGCGGGCCGCAGTTGTCGGTCAGGCGTGCGAGGGTGTCGGTGGGGAGGTTGTCCGGGAAGAGGCGGACATACGTCACCGGGCGGTCGGTGTTCCCGGGCGTTGCCGCACGCGGGGCGGCGGAGCACCGCGCAATCGCCAGCACGATCACCACCACGAGCAGGATGAACGTAAACCAACTGAGGAACTTGCGCATCGATGGGCCCCAAATCGCACGCGGGCACGGGAGTTTGAACACGCCGCTGCACGATTGTTCGCACCCCGGGCCGTGCGTGCCCGTGCAGGTGTCGAGAACCTAGCATGGGGCATGAAGCTCAAGAACACGCCGATGGTGGTGATCATCCGTGACGGCTGGGGCGCGAACCCGAACCCCGGGCACGACGCCTTCAACGCGGTGAAGGTCGCTTCGCAGCGCGGGCTCACGCCCATCGCCGACGGGCTGATGAAGAACTGGCCCTGGACGCTCATCAAAACCAGCGGCGAGGACGTGGGCCTCCCCGAAGGGACCATGGGCAACAGCGAAGTCGGGCACCAGAACATCGGTGCCGGTCGCGTGGTGGATCAGGAGTCGGTCGCCATCACCAAGGCTTGTCGGGCCGGGCTTGAGAAGAACAGCGTCATCGCCGGCGCAATCGCCCGCGTGAAGGGCAAGGCCCGCGCCGACGGCAGCCCCGCCCGCGTGCACCTGATGTGCATCGCCTCCGACGCGGGCGTGCACGGGCAGCTCGATCACCTCTTCGCCTGCGTCCGCGCCTGCAAGGCCCTGGGCGTTGCGAACGTCGAGGTGCATCTCTTCACCGACGGCCGCGACACCGGGCCCTTCACCGGCGCGGGGTACGTCGAGCTCGTCGAAAAAACACTCAAGGATATCGGCGTCGGTCGCGTCGCCAGCGTCATCGGGCGCTACTTCTCGATGGACCGTGACAACCGCTGGGAACGCGTGCGTTCCGCGTACGACTGCCTGACCGGGCGCGACACGTCCGCGGCGATCTTCAGCAGCGCCGTCGATGCTGTGAAGGACTATTACGCCAAGCCCCTGGCCTCGAACCTGGGCGGCGACGAGTTTGTCACTCCGCGCTGCATCGCCGGCTCGGCTCAGCAGGCGCAGCAGTCGGCCGTGCGCTCGGGCGATAGCGTGATCTTCGTGAACTACCGTGGCGACCGCCCGCGCGAGCTCTGCGCCGCCTTCTGCTTCCCCGATGAGCTGTGGAGCAAGGTCAAGCCCTCACCCGACTCGGGCAAAAACGGCTTCGACCGCGGCGCGAAGCTCGACCTGCACTTTGTCATCATGACCGAGTACTGGGAGAACCTGCTCCCCCACGTCAGCGGCGTGGCGTTCCCCAAGCCGCCCAAAATGAAAAACATCGCCGGCGAGTTCTTCTCCTCGCAGGGTCTGCGCCAGATGCGCTGCGCCGAGACCGAGAAGTACCCGCACGTGACGTTCTTCTTCAACGACTACCGCGAAGAGCCGTTCCAAGGTGAGATCCGAGACAACCCGCAGAGCCCGAAGGTCAGCACCTACGACCTCAAGCCCGAGATGAACGCCCAGGGCATCCGCGACGCGGTGCTCGCGAAGCTCAACTCCAGTGACTGCCCCGATGTCTTCATCGTCAACTTCGCCAACGGTGACATGGTCGGGCACACGGGCGTCTTCGAAGCCGCGGTGCAGGCCTGCGCCGCGGTCGATACGCACGTGGGCGCGATCGTCGACGCGACACTCCGCAAAGGCGGCTCGCTGATCGTCCTGGCCGACCACGGCAACGCCGAGCAGATGAAGGACCCCTCCACGGGCGAGGCCCACACGGCGCACACGACGTACGACGTGCCGTGCATTGTGGTGGGCGAGGCGTTCAAGGCCCGCACGCTCCGCGGCGATCGCGACGTGGACAACTGGTCCGACCCGCAGAAGCGGGCCGAGCGAGGCCGACTTGCCGACGTCATCCCCACCGCCATCGAGATGATGGGCCTGACCAAGCCCGCGGAAATGACCGGCGAGAGCCTGCTGACGAAGTAACCGCTGGCGAATCGGTGATCCTGGCCGAGGCCTCAGCGAGTCTTTACCACTCGATGACCGACAGCAGATTTGAGTAATCGTCGGTCCACGGTCGGAAGCCCTCTCGGGCATTCAGCGGTCGCCACATCGCATCGGGGTTGCGCGGGCTGAAGGCCGCCCGCTCATCGCGTGTCATGCTCGTCAGTGGCTTCAGGTCGTCCATCGACCGCGCCAGCACCACCCAGTGCGAAGCGCTCTTGGTTGCGCGGTTCTGGTCGGTGAAGTTCGTATCAAACCACGTGACGGCCGCGAGGTTCAGCTCCTTCGCCGCCGCCGCCATGACGGGCTCAAGGTTCAGCTTGCGGTTGGAGATGTGCACGAGCAGCAGCCCGTTGGGCTTGAGCTTTGGCAAGTACGAGCGGATGGCGTCGGTGGTGATGAGGTGAACGGGGATGGCATCGGATGAGAACGCATCGAGGACGATGACGCCGAAGGAGGCGTCGGGTGCTTGGGCGATGGTCAGTCGTGCGTCGCCCAGAACGAAGTCGAGCTTGCCGTTGCTCTTGCTGACGAAGGTGAAGAGCTCCGGATCTTGGGCGATGCGGATGACCGCGGGGTCGATCTCGAAGAACGTGTAGCGGTCGCCGGGGCGTGCGTACGACGCGATGCACCCGGTGCCCAGGCCCGCGACCGCGACGGACGAAAGAAGGTCGGTGGTCTGATACCGGCGCATGGTGATGCCCAGCGGGCCGGTGAGGTGGTAATAGCTGGTGGGGAAGATATCCAGCGTTCCGTCGGGCCCGATGGCCTGCAGGCCGTGCGAGGTTGTGCCGTGCCGGAGCGTGCGCAGGTTGGTCGCGGAAGTGCTCTCGGCAACGACGTGTACGCCGAAGAACGTGCGTTCGCTGTGGAGGGTGTTGGAGGTGATGGCGTTGTAGACGTTGGCAAGCGCGAAGAGCGCTAGCACCGCACACCCCGCCCGAAGTGGCCTGAACAGAAAAAGGCCGCTGAGCACCACCGGGATGAGGTAAAAGATCACCAGGAGCGTCGAGTACGCAAACCCCCAGCCCGGGCTCGTGCCCGTCGGCACCGCCGCGGCGTACATTGACGCGAACCCCGCCAGCACAACCGCTGGGAAAAGCACGTCCAGCACCTTCGCGTGCCGACGCAGGAACGAAACTTCATCGTCCTCGTTCGAATCAGCCCACTTGACGTCGCTCGAACCTGTATCGATACCCTTCATGACCCGCGTACGGACCGCCTCAAACGCCCCGGTCAGCAAGGGCGTGGCAAGCCCCACGCACGAAGCGATCGCGATGGGGTACTCAAAGATCGAGTTGAAGATCACCGGCGCCACCAGCGAGCAGAACACACCCGCCACAACACCGCCAACGGCCATGAGCAGGTAGTACTCCGTCAGCCGCGCTGCGCCGGGTCGAGCAATCGCCAATCGGGCGTGGCACGCGCAACACCCGAAGAACAACAGGCTCAGGTGCAGCGCCAGCAAAAGTACGTTGCCGCTGATCGAAGAACTCAGGCTGTTGTACGCCGCGACGAGCGAGAGCACGATGAACAGCCCCGCGCACGCCATCGGCACAACCCGCGGCATCCGCGGGCTGAAGACGATCACAAAGCTCAGCAGATAGATCCCCAGCGGCACAACCCACAGCATCGGTGCGCTCGCCACGTCGGTGGCGATGTGCTGCGTCACCGAGATCATCAACGCCGCGGGCGCTGCGGAAAGCCCGAGCCATTTCAACCGCTGAATCCACGGCGATGCCTGATCCTCGGAGGTTGAAGCGGCGGTTGAAGTCGTACTCGAAGCCGACGCAGCGTCGGACTCGTCGGTGCTTTCGTGTGCTTGGTTGGACTTCTTCAGCAGCACCACCACGCCGCAGAGCGCCGCGACCACCGCATAGACGCCGTAGCCGTACGCCCAGAATGTCGCTTGCTGCTTGAGCGTGAGCGAAGGTTCGAGTAACAGCGGATACACCAGCAAGCCCGTGAACGACCCCAGGTTGCTCGCCGCGTACAAGAAGTACGGGTCCTTCGCGTGCCGATGGTTCGACATCGAGAACCACTTTTGCAGCAGCGGGCCCGTCGTCGCCATCACGCAGATCGGTGCCGCGGCGATCACCGTCAGCAGCGACAGCACCGCCAGTGCCGGGCTCTGCGAGGTCGACGGCGCCCATGCCGCGGGGATCGCAAACGGCAGCGTCACGATCGGCAGTGCCAGCACCACGGCGTGCACGATCATCTGCAGCGGCTTGGACTTTCTGGTCCCAAGCCCGTGCGCGTAGAGGTACCCCGCCAGCAGCGTCGCCTGAAAGAAGAGCATGCATGTGTTCCACACCGCGGGGCTGCCGCCGAGCGTGGGCAGGATCATCTTGCCGATCATGGGCTGAACCATGAACAGCAGCGTTGCGCCGAGAAAAATCGCGACGGAGTAGAGCGCGAGCATGGGCAGATGATACGAAAAGTCCGCTCGGTTCGTGCACCGCAAGCGTGGAAATCACGTAGGCAGAATCAGCATCGCGTCGCCAAAGGAATAGAACCGGTACCGCTCACGCACCGCTTCCGCATACAGCGCCAGCAGCCGCGGCGCACCCTCCGGAAAGAGCGCCGCCACCATCGCCATCAGCGTGCTCTGCGGCAGGTGAAAGTTCGTCATCAGCCCGTGCAGGTTCATGAACCGATGCCCGGGCGTAATCAGGATGTTCGTCCACCGTTCCGCGCTCTGCCCACTCTGCGCCGCCGCCGCGATCTGCTCGGGCGTGAAGCTCTCCAGCGTGCGGGCGCTCGTCGTCCCCACGGCGATGATCCTCTGCCCGTTCTGCTTCGCATCGCAGATCAGCCGAGCGGTGGTGGGGGGGATGGCGCACCACTCGTGGTGCATCTCGTGCTGCTCGATGTACTCCGCCGTCACGGGCTTGAACGTCCCCGTTCCCACGTGCAAGGTCACGTGCGCGATGCTCACACCCATCGCCGAGAGCGTGCTGAGGATTTCGGGCGTGAAGTGCAAACCCGCCGTGGGCGCCGCCACCGACCCAGCCGCTGCGTTGTTGGCGTAGACCGTCTGGTACCGATCTCGATCGGCCTGATCGCTGACATTCACCCCGTGCCTCTTCCGCGACGCCAAGATATACGGCGGCAGCGGCGTGCTCCCCACGATCGACAGCACGTGCACCGCGCCCAGTTCCGCCTCGGGCCCTTCCGCACGCACCAGCCACGCCCCGGGTTGCTCCGCGTCGTCGATCTTCGATTCCAGCACAAGGCTGTACGCCGACGCTTTCCCATCCGCCGTGGTCAACGCCAGCGTCGCGCCGACACGTGGACGTTTGGCTTTCAGCAGCACGCGCCACTGTTGAGCGTCCGCACCGTCGCCCGCGGGGCCCAGATACAACCCCTCGATCGCCCCGCCCGTGTCCGATCTCATCCCCTGAAAACGTGCGGGGATCACCGCCGACACGTTCACCACGAGCACGTCGCCCTCTCTGAAGTACCCCGGCAGATCCGCAATGGATCGATGCTCGACCGTCGGGCTCGCCGTTCGCCTGGTCACCAGCAACCGAGCGGCATCGCGCCGATCCGCCGGCGTGGTGGCGATGAGTTCCTCGGGCAGCTCGTATTGCAGATCGCTCGTTCGCAGCACGCGTGAACGGTCTGCGCGGTGTGGCGTGGAATCAACACGTTGCGGCGAAGCGACGCCCCGGGCACAGTCCGGAAACCGCCGCCGCATCGCCAAGCCCGTCCGCGAAACAAAGCCCCGGCTTTTCTCGGACGTGGAGATCGAAATCGCCGCTGGCCCGCCGCTCGCACCCTGTTCACCATGCGGATCAACGACCTCGTCAGCCAGTCGCTGGGCATCTCACCCGGGCAAGCCGCCGCCGCCTCGGGCAGCGAGCGCCGCCGGACCCGCGCCGCGAGCAACCAGGGTGACGGCTCAGGAGGCCAGGGCCGCTCGTGGCTCTCCACCCCGCGCGTCAACAACGCCGAGAAGAGCGCTCAGGCCCCCGCCGTCGTCACCCAGCGCCAGCCCGTCACCGACACTGCGGAGATCTCCAACCTCAAGCCCTCACGCCGTCTGAAGAACAAAGAAGTCGCCCCGGTCGACGAACCAACCGACACGCAGCCCACCGACGAAACCACCCCCGCGCAGTCGGGCAACACCATCGGCGCCGTCGTCGATGAGTTCCTCCGCGAACGCACGGTGATGAGCTACACCCTGCCCATCCGCACCGCCTCGGGCACCGGCAGCTTCACCATGACCTACGAAGTCGAACGCGCCTACCGCGTCATCCGCTTCATCGAGCCCGGCCAGCAGATCGACGCCGAGGCCTGATTCACCGAAGCAACGAACCAACTCGCCGCCTGGAAGGTAGAGAGAGAGACAAGCCGGAGGGAGAGACAAACCGGAGAGGGAGCAAGGCCCGGATGGCCCTGAACCACGCCGCACCAAGCTCCGCGGCGGAAGTACCATGGAGCGTGGAGACGCCCCTTCATCAGGAGCTCAAGCGAGCCTCGCGGCGATGGCTGCGGGGCCTCGGTTGCTGCGCCGCGGCATGCGAAGTCCGCTGCCCCCTCTCACGCTGGCGACTCGACGCCGCCGGCTACCTCGACCGTGTGCACTGGCGCGATTCCGAGTCCACACCCGCTCCGCAAACGCAACCACAATCGCCCGAGCAACCCCCGCCCGGCGAGGGCGATCAGCCAATCGCCCAACCGCCGCCGCGCGTGATCTGCCCACCCTGGTGCCGCCGGCCTGAAAAAGCCCGCGAGCCCACCACCCTCATCGTCGAGTGCAAAGCCTCGCGCAGCGATTACCTCCGCGACACACAGCGGGCGAGCGAGCTGATCGCCCGCCGCGCGTCGCTCTACGCCCAGCTCGCCGAGATCGACGAACAGTTCGTCAAACCCGCCGAGCCGCACCTGCGACAGACCGGCACATTCCTCTTCAGCGACATGGAACGCTGGGATCTCGAGGCCTCCAACTCCCCGGCGCGTGCCGCGGTCCTTCGCGAGCTCCGCAAGGTCGACCAAAGCCTCCACGGGCAGACCAAGTTTTTCTTCCTCGCTCGCTACCGCCTCGCCACGCACCTGATCATCGCCGCCGCCCCGGGCGTCGTCTCAAGCACCGAACTCCCCGTCGGCTGGGGCCTCGCGATCCTTCGCTCAGGCGAACTGCAGCTCGAAGTCGAACCAACCACCCTTCAGCCCACGCTCACCACCCGCCAGCGCACGATCCGCAACATCGCCTCCGCCCTTTGCACCGAGCTCGAACGCGCCGACACGCTGCGAAGCACGCCGCCCACCATCACGGCGGATCCAGCATCTCCAGCGTGACATCAGGCCCGTTGTCATCCAGCAGATCGTTCAACCCCTCAAGCCCGCCGCGGGTGACCTCGCCATGATCCGCGCGCAAGCGCTGGTCATACTCATCCTCGCGCCGCTGCGATTCCACACTGATCACCGTCATCGGCACCCCCTCGGGCAGCGCCGCGAGAAACCGCTTGCCATACCGCGCCGTCACCAGCCGCGGATCCAGCACCACCACCTGACCCGAATCCCGCGCCGTGCGGATCAACCGCCCGAACCCCTGCTTGAACCGCAGCACCGCCCGAGGCAGCGCATCATCCGCGAACGGATCACCCCCGCGCGCACGGATCCGCTCCCCCCGCGCCTCAACCAAAGGCCGATCCGGCGGATCGAACGGCAGCTTCGTGATGATCACGTTCCGCAGCGCATTGCCCGGCACATCCACACCCTGCCAGAAACTCGCCGCCCCGAACAGCACGCTCCGCTCCCCCGTCTTGAACCGCTGCAGAATCTGCCCCGGCGTCCCGTCCCGCCCCTGCGCCAGCAGCGGGATCGCCATCGACTCCAGCCGCGGGCCCAGCATGTCCGCACACCGGTACAGCGTGTCGAAGCTCGTAAACAGCACGAAGCACCCGCCGTTGGTGCTGCTGATGTGATGGAAGATCCGCTCCGCCAGTTGCCCCGTGTACCCGCGAGCGTGCTCCGCCGCATCCCGCTGCCCGCGCGGATCGCTCACCAGCAGATCGACGATCAGCCGCGACTGCCGGGCGTGATCAAAGGGCGAGCCCAGTTGCAGCGTCACCGCATGCTCACACCCAAGCCGCGAAGCCACGTGCGCAAACGGCCCATCGAGCGCAACCGCCCGCGCCGGCGCCCCCGACTTCTCGCCCGCCTTCTCAACCGACTTCTCAATCTCAACCTTCTTCACCCCGTGCTTCAGCCCCTTCTGCGCACCGGTCGACAGCGTCGCGCTCGTCAGCACCACGCCCATCTCCTTCATGAACAAATGCTCACGCAGCAGCGGGCCAACCTCTACAGGCGAGCAGCACAGCTTCACCCGCACACCCGCACCTCCCCCTCGTCCGCCCCCCCGAACCGCGTACCGGCCCTTGTTTGAAACCGTGGGCAAGCCGCCCGCGCCGCCAACCGCCGCGTCGTCCCCCGTCCCGCCCGGGCCCGTCGCCTCGATCCAGTACGCCGCCCCGGGTACCGCCTGCCCCACAAGCGCGTCAGCGTCGAACGCGATCGCCTCCGCACGCGTCGCGTACGCCTGCAGCTCGAACATGTCCTGCTCGCCCGGCGCCGCTTCTTTCAGCACCTTGAGCTTCGAGGCGAGCGTCCGCATCGCCGCCCCGATCGGCGCCGCGTCCGTGAGCTTCTCCGTCAGCCGCCCGCTCTTCAATCGCCCCGACCGCAGCACCCGCAGCAGATCCTCAAAGAACGCCCGGCTCGTCGCCTGCGCCTCGATCACCGCGTGCACCGCGTTGTCCACCAGCGCCCCCTTCCCCGACGCGTCCACCAGCAACGCCAACTGCGGCAGGTACCCCTTCCCCGTCCCCGCGTGATACAGAAGCCCCAGGAAGTGCTCTACCCGCCCCTCGCTCAAGCTCAGCCCGAAGTGATCGCACGCCACATCCTCCGCCGCGTGCGCTTCATCGAGAATCACGTGGTTGTACGTCGGCAGAAACCCCGCACCCTCCGCCCGCATCGAAAGGTCCGCAAAGAACAACGCGTGATTGCAGATCAGCAGGTTCCCAAGCTCCATCGCCTTCCGCGAACGCTGATAAAAACACTGCTCGTACGTCGGACACTTCCGCCCCATGCAGTTGTCGCTGTCGCTCTGCACCCGATCCCAAACCGCCGGCCTCTGCAACGGCGGCAGCGTCGAAAGCGTCCCGTCCGTCGTCGAATACGCCCAATCCTCGATCACATGCAGCGACGCCCGCGAGCTCGCGTCGGGCAGCAGCCGCTCCTGCCGCTGGCTCGTCATCTGCAGCCGCCGGATTGAGACATAGTTCCCGCGCCCCTTGCACAAGACCGGCACCAGCGGCGCCGCCGACGCGTCCAGCCCCCACTCCGCGATCGTCTCCTGCAGGAACGGGATGTCCCGCAGCACCAACTGCTCCTGCAGCGCAATCGTGTTCGTCGCGATCACCACCCGCTCGCGGTGCGCAACCGCCCTCAAAATCGCCGGCACCAGATACGCAAAGCTCTTGCCCACCCCCGTCCCCGCCTCCACCAGCAACGTCCCCTTCGCCGCCAGCGTCCGCGAGACCGCCTCCGCCATCTCCAACTGCTGCGCGCGCGGCTCATAGACCTTCGTGCCCACGCTCATCGCGCGCGCAATCGGCCCGCCAGCACCCAAAATCTCTCGCACGGGGCTCCGCACTGTTCGGAGTATATTCGGAGTGAGCCCTCGCTGCCCACAACGCCCTTAGCCCGCCTTCCCGCCCTTCCCTTCACGCTCCGCCTCTTTACTCGCCAAACCCAAAGGCCTTCGCTTCGGCTCGCCGTCGTGCCTCGGATAAATCCGGGGCGTGCGCTGCATCTTCATCAGCGCCACGATCTGACCCGTCGGCGTCGGGCTCGTCCCCGCATGCTCCAGGAACAGCGTCGCCAGTGCTTTCTGCGCTTCTTGCACTTCCTGCTCCGCACGCTGCCCCTTGATCGCCAAGACCGCCCCGCCCACACCCACGAACCCCACGCACAACTCCGCGATCTCGCTGACGTGACCGACCGCGCGCACCACCGCCGCGTCGAAGAGCTCGCGGTACGTCGCGCGATCACCCGCCGCACGCTCGGCCCGGTCGCACACCACCTCAACATTCTTCAGCTCAAGCACGCTCACCACGTGCCGAAGAAACTCCGCCTTCTTCCCCGTCGGTTCCAAAAGCGTGAACCGCACGCTGGGCATCACCACCGCCAGCGGCACCCCGGGCACCCCGCCGCCCGAGCCCACATCCACCACCCGCATCGGCACGCCCCGCTCCGCCGCCACGTCCTCCTCAATCCCCGCCAGATGTCCAACCAGCGTGAGCGCATCAAACGCGTGCCGCATCCACGCGGCCGCGGGCTCCGTGATCGCCGTGAGGTTCATCCGCTCGTTCATCTCCAGCAGCATCGCCAGATAGAGCCCGAGCTTCTTCAGGTCCGCCTCTTCAAGCTCGAGCCCCATCGCCTTCGTCGCGTCAAGAAACTCCGTCGTCGGCGCGAGCGCTTCCTGCGAGGTCAAGCCGCTGACGAGCGACTCGCGCGCCGGTGCGGGGGGCTTTGCTGGAACCTGCGGCTTCGCCGGGCGATCAAAGCCCTTCGGCTTGCCCGCTCGACCACCTCGCGCACCGCCGCCACCACCCGGTCGCCCGCCGCCCCGCGCGGGTCGCCCGAACCGAGAGTTGCCACCCGGGCGCGACCCGGAAGAACGACGAGGACCTTTGCCTGGTGTGGTCATGAAATCATCTCGAAGCGCATCTCGTTGAACGTCAGTGCGCCAGTGGGGGGGGTGTGGGGGGTGGGAGTAAAGATGAATCGGTCAACGGCAAGAGTGAGCAATCCGAACAGTTCGGCATCACAGCCAACACCGACAGGGTATTGTGCACCAGCCCGCCAAGGCTCGTTGAATCGCTGATTTCTGAGAGTCGCCACGTTCCGGACCAAGCCCATGATCACGCGAAACCCCCTTCGGAATCGACGTTCGCCCGCGGTAGTTCATTTTCTCAGCGCCGTTGCGTGCGGACTGCTGACAATCGCGACGCCGAGCTTTGCTCAACCCGCTGCGCCCGCCGCCGCGGCACCAAACTCCGCCACCGCGCCAACACCCGCCGCTACGTCTCCTTCGCCAGCCTCGCGGACCGTGGGCGTCGATCGCCAGCTCAAAGACTTCGAGCCAACGTCCGGCGTCACGATGCGGTACACCCTCATCCTCCCCGAGGCCTTCGACGCCGCCCGCCCGTACCCCGTGCTGATCATGTTCCCACCCGGTGCGCAGAACTTCCAGATGATGTCCGTCTCGGTGGGCATGTTCAGCGACGAGGTGCTGAAGAAACACCCCTGGGTGATCGTCATCCCCGCCGCCCTCGACAACTCGACGTTTTTCACAGGCTCCGAAAAGCACATCAAAGCCCTCTTCGCCGACGTGCAGTTGCGCGTGCTGGTCGAAGGCAACCGCTTTCACCTCGCCGGCGCGTCCAACGGCGGCATCTCCAGTTTCCGAATCGCCACCACCCACCCAGATCGCGTCGCCTCGTTGACGTGCCTGCCGGGCTATCCGCTCCCCGAGGACTTCAAGCGTCTGAACACGCTGAAGTCGATCCCCGTGCGCATGTACGTCGGTTCCGACGACCGCCTCCCTTGGATCGACGCCGCGAAGAACACCGACGCCGAGCTGAAGCGACTCAACGTCGACGTGCTGCTGAAGATCTTTCCAACCGAAGGGCACATCATGAAGAGCATGGACGGCGAGGCGTTGCTCAAACAGCTCGAACCACTCCGCAAACGCGAGGGGACGCAGACCCCCGACCACGGCGCGGTCCTGAGTGTGCTCGACGCGCTCCACCAGCACGCCAGCAAGGGCGACGGCGAAAAGTACTTCGAGCTCTTCACCCCCAACGCCGTCTTCATCGGCACCGACGCGACCGAGCGCTGGAGCCTCGACCAGTTCAAGGCGTACGCGCTGCCGCTGTTCGCACGCGGGCGTTCGTGGACGTACAAGCCGCGGGCTTCGTCGCGCAACGTCGAACTTTCCGACGACCGATCGATCGCCTGGTTCGACGAACTGCTCGACAACGACAAGTACGGCCTCTGCCGCGGCACGGGCGTCCTTCGCAAAGTCGACGGCAAATGGCGTATCGCGCAGTATCACCTGACCGTCCCCATCCCCAATGAACTGCTCGAACGCGTCAGCGCCATGGTCAAGGCGAAGACGCCCAAGGAACCGCCGCCGAGTAAAGAGAAACCGCGTTGAAGCGCGGGTTGCCGATCGTGTGCAAACGACTCAGCCGAACATCTTGTCCTTCGCGAACTTGTTGAGGCTGTCGACCCACTCGTAGCGGTTGAGGAAACCTGCGGCCGGTGGAAGGCGGTCGTTCTGCACGAACTGCACCATCGACCCCGCGGGGGTCTTGCCCACCAGCAGCGCGTGCGGGCCTTTTTCAAGGGATTTCTTCAGGCGGTACTCGATGATCGCCTCAAAGGGCGAGCTGCCCCGCACGGCATACTTGGATTGCAGGCACGCGTCGTAGACCGTACCCCCGATCTCGATGGCGGCGTGCATGGAGAAGAGACAGCGCTTGGTGGCGGCGAAGGAGGTGCCGGTGCGCATGACGTTGCCGACGACGTTGCGGTCGATGCAAGCGAACTTGCCGCTGCTGACCACACCCGGGTTGCCGAGCTCTTTGGTGAGGAAGAGCTCGTCGATCTGGACGACCTTGGCTTTCAGCACCGGGTCGACGCTGAAGGCGTAGGCCTTCGCCATCCGGCTGGTGATGGTGGCGTTGTTCATGTAGGAGAAGCCGGGGTCGGACTTGTCGCCCAGCGCCGCGGTGATGGGCTGTTTTTGCTGCTGGGTGAGGGTCTTGTACTCCGCCATGGTGGGAACGACGATCATCTCGAAGGCGAGCTTGAGCATCTTGCAGATTTTCAGGCAGTTGGCGGGCTTGCCCGTGACGTTGAAGACCGTCTCGGCCCGCGCGTCGCCCATCATGATCATGATTTCTTCGGTCTTGTCGCTGGTGGCGGCGTAGCGCCAGCCGTTGGTTTGGAAGTACTCGATGAAGGAAGCGAAGACGGCGTCGAGTTTCTGCGAGGTCGGCGTCGCGGGGCTGGCCATTCCGGGGCATTTCGCGTCGGCGAGCATCTTGATCTTGCCGATGGGCGAGTTGGTCATGGGGTTGCCGCCCATGTACTGGTTTTTTCCGACCAGCTCGGGAGAGCCGATTTCGAGGGGTTTCGGTTTGCTGAACAGGCCCATGGGTGTCCTTTCCGCGCGGAAGAGTGGGACTTTGGGCAGTTTACCACGGTGAGTGGTGCGGACACGGAGCAAATCGGTGATGGGTCACAGATTGCGCGCAAGGGTGGACACGCCGAGGGTTTTCCACCACGTTGTGCAATGAGATTGAGGAATGAGGCGGATCAGACGGCGCGCGCGAGGTCTTTCAGAATCTCGGGCAAGCGGCTGTTGAAAGCCCCGCGGGTCATGGTTGAGTCGGCGCCGGCGCTCGCGGCGGAGCGCATCGCGTCGACTTCCACGTGCGGGGCGAAGGCCACCACGCGAATCGGGGGTTGTGAGGGGGGATTCTGACGCACGGCCTGGATCAGCTCGATGGCGGTCGGGCCCGACTCCAAATCAACGATCAGAGCCCGAACCGGGCTGTCGCTGAGGCGTGCGGCGAGCATTTCAAGGTTGCGGGCAGGGCGGCACGGGATGCCCAGTGCGTCGGCGGTGGATTTCACCTTGGTGGCCCACAAGAGATCCGAGCAGCAGTAGAGTATCATCTTGACCCCTAGGGGTGACTTTGGCGTGTGGCTGAAGGCCACGCCTCGCGGGGGCCTTCGTGCGGGTACGAGTGTACCCCCGTCGATCCGCTCCTCCATCATCGCGAACACCAGGACCATCTGCATGAGCACCGCCACCAAGAGCAAGAACGGCAAAGTTGCATCATCGAACGGCAAAGCCGCGATGAAGCAGGACCCGATCGTCGCGGAGACCGGGCTTCCCACCGAGGCGAACAACCTCTACACCGAGACGGTCTCGACGATGCTGCACGCGGCGGAGTTGATGAACCTGCCCCGGTATCTGCGCCTGATCCTGGCGCAGCCCAAGAACGAGATCATGGTGCACTTCCCGGTGCAGATGGACAACGGGCAGTTCAAGCTCTTCAAGGGCTACCGCGTTCAGCACAACAACGCCCTCGGGCCTTACAAGGGCGGTCTGCGGTTCCACCACGACGTGCACCTCGACGACGTCAAGAGCCTCGCGTTCCTCATGACCATGAAGTGCTCGCTGGTGGGCGTGCCCTACGGCGGCGGCAAGGGCGGCATCAAGGTCAACCCGCGCGAGCACAGCGCCACCGAGATGGAGCGGATCGTGCGCCGCTTTACCGCGGCGATCGCGCACAACATCGGGCCTGATTACGACATCCCCGCGCCCGACGTCGGCAGCAACAGCCAGCACATGGCGTGGATCGCCGACACTTTCTCGTTCCTCTCGGAGATCGGTGGGGACAACCCCGCGGCGGTCATCACGGGCAAGCCCGTGTCCTACGGCGGGTCGCTGGGGCGTGAGAAGGCAACCGGTCAGGGCGTGGTGGACACGCTGGTGGAGATGCTCCCCGAACTGAAGCTCAAGCCCGAGAAGTGCACCTTCAGCGTGCTGGGCTTCGGGAACGTCGGTTCGTGGTCGGCGAAGATCTTCCAGGAGAAGGGCGCGAAGCTGACGGCGGCGGCGGACCACACCGGGTTCATCATCAACGAGAAGGGCATCGACGCCGACGACCTGGCGAAATACGTCAGCAACAAGGGCGGGGTTGCGGGGTATCCGAAGGCGAGCAAGTGCTCGAAGGATGACTTCTACAAGGCGAAGGTGGACGTGTTCATCCCCGCGGCCCTTGAGCAGATGATCAAGGAGCCCGAGGCGAACATGCTCAACTGCAAGGTGGTTGCGGAGGGTGCGAACGCCCCGACGACGCCGGCGGGTGAGAAGGTCATGCTGGACCGCGGGATCGAAGTGTTGCCGGCGATTCTGTGCAACGCTGGTGGGGTGACGGTGTCGTACTTCGAGTGGGTTCAGAACAAGACGTTCCAGGCGTGGGACCTTGAGAAGGTCGACGCGGAGCTGAACAAGCACATGGTCAAAGCGGCGCACAAGACGCGCGCGGCGCGGGCTCAGTACAAGTGCGACCTGCGGACGGCGGCGTATGTCGCGGCGCTGCAGCGACTGGCGGAGGCGTACGAAGTTCGCGGCATCTTCCCGTAATCCGAGACCCGAGGGTCTGGAACGATGCGGCAGTATGCAAGATGCCGCCTCTCAAGAATCGTTGATGAAAAAGGCGATCAAGCCCCCGGTGTCAAGCTGGGGGCTTTTTCTTCGGACTTGAAAGCATTGAGAACCACGAGGATTTTCCAAGGTTCTTGAGATCGGGGTGGACAGCGTTCAAGAGCGCGGGTAGGTTGAACTCCTACCACGTGAGGAGATTTTCATGGGCGTTTTGACTCGTTCGATGCTGTTGTCGGCGGCGGCGTGCACCGGCCTTGCGTCCTCGGCGGCGCTGGCCGACGACTACAACTTTCGGGATTGGATCGGCGCGAACGGGTTTACGAACAACAGCGGAACGGCGTTGTGGCAGGGGCGGACGGGATCACGGACGGGCACGCTGATGACCCCGAGCACCTCGAACTGGAGCTCTCCGAGCCTGAGCTTTGGTACGCCGTTGATCGGTCCGCTGACGATCCCGGGGAGTGATAACGGTGCGGCAGGACCGGCGACGTTCAACGGCACGTGGGTTCACCCCGGGTCTGGCGTGCCGGCGTATCTGGTCTTCTCGCCTCAATCGGCGCTGCTCGTGGGCGGGATGACGATCCGGAGCGAGCTGATTTTGAACGGGCTTTCGGGCAACGGCGTGCGGATCAGCGTGGAGGCGTACATCGGTGGTGTGACGACCAGTCTTGGGACGATCACGCTGACGGGCACGAACGATCGGACGGACGTCTTCGCGTTACCGACGCCGGTGATCATGCAGCCGGGCGATTCGTTGAGCATGGTGGTGGATGACAACGGCAGTTACCTGTTCGACCACGTGAACTTCAACGCGGTGGTGACGGTGCCCGGCCCTGGGACGGGTGTGGCGATGCTGGCTGTGGTTGGGATGGGTTTGGGTCGGCGTCGCCGCGTGGTGGCGTGAAGTTCGAGTCGGTTGAGGTTGAAACACAAGAAGGTGGGAGCGGGTGTGGTGCTCCGCGTGAAGTGACACGGGCGGGGTGGTGTGTGCGTGGTGGGACGGGAGAGAAGGGTCGGGCGGGTGTGAAGGGCCTAGTATTGGGTTCGCGCCGGGGCGAGAAGGCCCTGGGCGGTTCGGTCATTGTGGAGCGGATTGATGATGCAGGCGGCAGACATGGCGTTGGTGCTCGGTGCGGGGTGGATCACCTCGGTGCTGTTTGTGCTGTTCTTGGGCTCGTGCCTGCTGCTGATGCTGACGGTGCTGATCCAGAAGCCGCAGGGCGGCGGGTTGGCGGGTGCGTTCGGATCGGGTGCGGGCTCGGGTCAGACGGCCTTCGGTACGCGGACGGGCGACGCGCTGACGGTGGCGACGATCGCGATGTTCGTGATCTTCATCGTGCTGGCGATCCTGCTGAACTACGCGGCGAGGCCGGAGGGCCTCGGTGCGGTCAGTGGAGTGAGCGGGACCTCGGCACCAGAGAAGGCGAACACGGAACAGTCCGCGACGACGCCTGCACCCGCGACAACTCCGGCTCAGGCTCCGGCGACGAATGCACCGGCTTCGACGCCTGCACCGACGACGCCTGTGACTTCGGCGCCTGCGACAACCAATCCGCCCGCGACTGCACCGGCGACTGCACCGGCGACTGCACCGGCGACGAACCCGGCACCGTCACCTGCACCGACGACTCCTGCGCCGACGACGCCTTGATTGAGCGGGTCTGCGAGTCGAGAACAACGAACGGCCGATTCAAAGAGAGCGTGTGCGGAAAGAGCGCACCGGGCGGTGGCGTTGGGCGTGCGATGGCTCGGTGTTGGCTGGGAGTGCGTGCACGTCTTTGGGGCGGCGTGCAGTGGGGCTTTGTGGTGGGGACTTTGCCAATGACGTGATGAAAGGTTACACTGCGGCACGTAGGCGTGACTGCAAGGAGCGTACGGGTGATTCGATCGATGACAGGCTATGGCGAGGCGAGCTGCGAGGTCGGCTCGGCGCATTATTTTCTTGAGATCCGGTCGTTGAACAACCGCTATTTCAAGGCGCTCATCAGGCTGCCGGAGCATTTGCAGGGGTTGGAGGCGGAGCTTGAGGCGGAGCTGCGGAAGCTGCTGAGCCGGGGGAGCGTGACGCTGGTTGCGCGGTGTTCGGACAGTTCGGACAAGGCGGCGTTCAGCATCAATCACTTGGCGCTGGAGAGTTACATCCGCCAGTTGAAGCAGACGCCACAGGTTGCCAGCGGCGAGGTGCGGGTGGATATCGGTCCGCTGCTGGCGCTGCCTGGGGTGATGGTGCCTCCTGCGGACGAGGAAGCGCGGCTGGAAGAAGCACGCGGGGCGTTCATGGGGCTGTTGAAGCGCGCGGTGACGGCGATGGTTGAGATGCGTACACGCGAGGGGAAGGCGCTGGTGGAGGATCTGCTGTCGCAGCGCGACACGATCACGCAGAATCTGGAGGTCATCCAGAGTCGAGCGCCGCAGGTGGTGCAGGATTACGAGCTTCGCTTGAAGAGCCGGATTGAGTTGATGTTGAAGGATGCGAACATCCGGGTGGATCCGCCGGACTTGATCAAAGAGATCGCTGTGTATGCGGAGCGGTCGGATATCTCGGAGGAGATCCAGCGATTGACGGAGCACGTCAAGCAGTTCAACGAGTTGGTGACGGCCTCGGGCGGCAAGCCCGTCGGACGGACGCTGGATTTTCTGGCGCAGGAGATGCTGCGTGAGGCGAACACGATGGCGAGCAAGTCGGCCGACTCGCTGATCAGCCGGAGCGTGGTGGAGATCAAGGGCGCTATCGACCGGATCAAAGAGCAGGTCCAGAACGTCGAGTGAGCGTTGGGTATGCGCGAGCGGCGGCGAATGTCGAGCGGTGAGGCGGAGAAGGGCCGAGCCGGCGCGGTGGTGGTGCGCGGCGATTGGTTGGACGTGGCGCGCGGGGGCTTCGGCGGGGTGCTGACGACTGGCACGGTGGACATGGTGTACGCGGATGTGCCGTTTAACACGGGGGTGGTGAAGCGGTCACCGCCCGGTGGGAAGAAGGTTGGTCGCGTGGTGGACGCGGCGTACGGCGACGCGTTGGGCTCGACGGGTGCGTTTGTTCAATGGCTGCGTGAACGGATCGAGGCGACGAAGCCGCTGCTCAAACGGTCGGCGAACGTGCTGATTCACTGCGACTGGCGGACGAGTCATCGGGTGCGGGTGATGCTGGATGAGGTCTTTGGTGAGGACCGGTTTGTGAATCATCTGATCTGGTCGTACGGGCTGGGGGGCTCGTCGCCGAGGAGGTTTGCGCGGAAGCACGATGATGTGCTGGTGTATTGCGTGGAGCCTGGGGAGGCGTACTTTGAGCCGCCGCGGGTGAGGGCGACGAGCAATCGGCTGAAGGGGCGGACGAAGAAGGCAACGGATGTGCTGGAGATCCCGAGTTTGAACAACATGGCGAAGGAGCGGACGGGGTACCCGACGCAGAAGCCGCTGGAGCTGCTGGAGATGCTGGTGATTGCTTGCAGCCCGGCGGGCGGGGTGGTGGTGGACCCGTGCTGCGGGAGCGGGACGACGCTGGTGGCGGCGGCGAAGCACGGGCGGCGTGCGGTTGGGTGCGATGTTTCGGAGAAAGCGGTGAAGCTGTCGCGCGAAAGGGTTGAGGCGGCGGTGCAAGGGTGAGTTGGTGCATCAGCGGTGCGGGGTTGGTGCGGGTGGTGTATCCTCAGGGTCCATGCCCGGCGGGTTCTTTGAACAGTTTGTGCATCCCATCCGCTGGTCGGCGCGGCAGTACAGCAAGCGGATCGTCAACATCAACGTGAACATCGTCATCGCCTCTTCGGTGGCGGCGATGCTGACGGTGGTCGTTGTGCACTTTTCGCGGTATCTGGGTGTGCAGGACGGCGACAAGACGAAGATCATGATCATCACCTATGTCGCGGACTGGGTGATCGATCTGGTGGTGGCGGTGGGGCTGCACTGGGTGAGCAACCACTGGCCCGAGCGGTGGAAGCGCGGTGCGCAGATCATGGAGCGTGTGGATCAGGTGCTGGACTCGACGCCGCCGCCGGGGCTTTCGATCATGAAGGATGCGGCGGCGGGTGCGCTGATCCCCAAGCCGCTGAGCATGGTGGCGGGCGGTGCGGATCAGGAGAAGTCTGCGGGTTCGGTCGCGGTGAATAGTGATGGGGTCGATACGCAGACGCCGGCGCGTCGGGCGGAGGGTGATACGTCGAGCGAGCGGTTGAACGGTGAACAGGTTGTTCCGCCAACGGCGACTGAGCCCGCGGGGTCGTCGGTTGCGACCGGAGGCTCGGGTGGTGTTCAAGCTGACGTAAGCAAGCCCACGAGCAACGGCAAGCGCGAGGTGTCGTTCATTCGTGATGCGACGACGATCCAGCTTCAGCGGGCGTGCCTTTCGCCTTTGTTCTATCTGATCGCGGCGGCGGGGCAGTGGTTGATGCTGCACGAGGGGCTCGCGCGGGAACTGTCGGTGGTGGTGCCGTTCGCGCTGGCGATTGTGATCACGCGGCTGATCCACACGTACTGGATGATCAAGACGGATCCGATTGTCTTTGAGGAATGGGCGCAGGCGACGCAGCGTCGGCATGAGAGTCACGCGCGGCAGCAGCAGACGCGGCACCACGACTGAGCAAACAAACACGCAGCGAGGCGGGTATGTGCGGCATCGGCGGCATTGTGAATCTGAACGCCGAGGGTGCTGGCGGGGCCCGCGTGGGTGTGCCACGGGCGTGGGGTGAGGTGCTGGAGGCGGGGATTGCGCAGCGTGGTCAAGATGGGCGCGGGTGGTACGTGGATGAGCGGGCGCTGCTGGTGCATCGGCGTCTGGCGATCATCGATCTGCGTGGTGGTGAGCAGCCGATGCGTGAATCGGCGGCTGAGGGCGCGGTGCTGGTCTTCAACGGGTGTGTGTACAACCACCGCGAGCTTCGGCGCGAGCTGGTGGCAATGGGTGTTCCGTTCGTCACGGATCACAGCGATACGGAGGTGCTGCTGCGTGCGTGTCGAGCGTGGGGAGATGGGGCGTGGGGGCGGATGGATGGGATGTATGCCGCGGCGGTGTGGGATCCGGCGCGGGGCGAGCTGACGCTGGCGCGGGATCGGATGGGTGAGAAGCCGCTGTACGTGACGTGTTTTTCAGCGCGGGGTGAAGGTGCTGCGGCGAATACGGGGGAAGCGTCGCGGTGGCTGGCGTTCTCGAGCTCGGCCGGGGCGTTGGTGAAGCTGCGGAGCGTGGTTCAAGGCGCGGGTGAAGAGATCGCGGTTGATCGCGAAAGCGTGGTCAACCTGTGGGCGCGGTTCGGGTGGGGCACGTCGCTGCCTGTGAAAGGTGTGTTTGCTGTCAGGCCCGGGCAGAGCGTGGTGATCTCGTGCGGCGGATCGGCGGATGAGGCGGGGTCATCGGCGGCAAAGACGGTTTGGTGGGGCGAGGGTGCGTTGCGCGGGCGGGTGCGACTTTCGGGTGATCAGCGCGAGGCGACGCTTGCGCGCAGACGTGATCAGCGGTGTACGGCGGAGAGGCTGGACGAGGTGATCGCGCGTGCAGTGGCGTCGCGGCTGGAGGCGGATGTGCCGCTGGGGTGCTTTCTTTCGGGCGGGGTGGATTCGTCGCTCATCGCGGCGCACGCGAGCAAGGCGCTGGGTGATCCGCGGCGGCTGCTGGCGTTGACGGTGAAGATCGAGGGATTGGGGCTGGATGAAACGCCGATGGCGAAGGCGGTAGCGAAGCACCTGAACGTTCGGCACGAGATCGTCGCGGCGCCGAGGCTGGATGTGACGACGTTGGTGGGGTTGATCGAGGGGCTGGGCTTGCCGCTGGGTGATTCGTCGTTGCTGCCGACGTTTGCGGTGTGCAAGGCGGCGGGGGGGGCGGGATTGAAGGTGGCGCTCAGCGGCGATGGGGGGGATGAACTGTTCGCGGGGTATGAACGGACGCGTGCGGCGCGGTGGTTGAGTCGGTGCCGCGGCTCGGCGCGGCTTGTGCGAAGCGTGCTCCGGATCAAGCCCGGCGGCGCCGGGCTGTCGCGGTGGGGGCGGCTAACGAGGTTCGTTGATGCGGCGGCGGGTGAGGGGTACGCGGATGTGCTGTCGATCCTGCCGCGGTCGATGCTGGATGAAGTGCTGACGCGTGCGGGGCGGGAACTGCTGCGTGATGGGCGGGAGGTCTTGCGGGGTGAGGCGGGAGCGGAGGGGCCTTGGGATGAGCGCGAGCCGCGGGTGGCGGAGGCGCTGGGGCTGGATCTGCGCGGGTACTTGCCCGAGGACATTTTGAGAAAGACGGATACCGCGTCGATGGCGGTGCCGATCGAGGTGCGGTCGCCCTTGCTGGCGGCGGAGGTGATTCGGCTGGCGTCTTCGATCTCGGTGAATGAGCTCGACCAAGGCGGGCGGAAGGGGCTGCTGCGGGCGGTGGCGCGTCGGCACGTGCCGGCGGAGATCGTCGATGCGCCGAAGCGCGGGTTTGCGGTCCCCGTGGGTGAATGGTTCCGCAGTGGTGAAGGTGGGTTCAGGGCGATGCTGCTGGACGCGATGCACAGTTCGCAGCCGTTCGGCGGAGGGAGTGAGGATCGCGGCGGTCGTCTGGATGATCTGATCGACGCACGCGCGGTGCTGCGGATGCTCGACGAACACGACGGCGGCTCGATCGACCACGGGCAGCGGTTGTACCTGATGCTCGTGCTGGTGATCTGGGGGCGATGGCTGAAGCGGATGGGGCGAAGCGAACAGAAGCCGATCGGGGTGTGAGGGGTTGGCGGGTGGGTCGGCGAGAGGTGGAATCGGACGTGGGCGGTTCCGAAGTGATGGGT
>JAVTWO010000077.1:0-10631 GCA_032229765.1 Phycisphaerales bacterium
AAGTTGGCGTTGGGGTCGCCGGTGGTGAGGGTGCCTGGGGCGGCGTTGCCTGAGGCTGAAGGCGCGGTGGCGGGGGTAATGTCGACGATGGGGCCGAAGCGGTTGGCGGCGCTGAAGTCGTAGTTGGCGGTCGTGTTGCCGGAGCATGAGTTCTTGATGATGAGGTTGCCGCTGCTGGTGACGCGGATGCCGTAGTCGTTGTCGGTGCAGTTGTTGTTATCGATGCGGTTGTCGTCGGAGGTGACGAGGATGCCCGCGCCGACGCCCGCGTTGCCGTTGCTGTCGCAGGCGTTGGCGAAGATGAGGTTGTCGGCGGAGCCCTCGATGCCGTGGCTTGTGTTGAGCTGTGCGGAGCAGTTGGTGATGTTTGAGCCGGCGTTTATGAAGAACCCGGCGACGCCGTTCTCGCGGCTGGTGCAGTTGTGGACGGAGCTGCCGCTGCCGACGGCGATGCCGTCGCCTTGATTTTGTGCGGCGGTGGAGTTTGAGATCGAGGAGGCGAAACCGAGAAGGAAACCGGAGCTGCCGCTCTGGCGAACGGTTGAGTTGGAGACGACGGCGCCGGGGCCGGCGGAGATGCCGGTGCTGCCGTTCAGAACTGCGATACAACCGGTGATGATCGCGCCTTCGCCGACGGAGATCCCGATGCTGCTGTTCCCGGCGGCGGAGACGTTGATGGCGCGTCCGCGGTTGCCCATGCGCAAACCGGAGGCCCGGTTTCCGTTGACGTTGACGGAGTGGACTTCGCTGCCTTCGCCGGCGGCCGGGTCACCCTGGAGGTTGATGCCGACATTCCAACCGGCGACGGTCCCGTTGCGGATGGTGACGATGTTGACGCCGGCGGTGTTGATGATGCCGTCGAACGAGTTGCTGGCGCCGAACATGCGGAAGCCGTTGAGGTCGATGGTGACGTTTGCGGAGGCGACAGTGATGCCGAACTTACTGGGTTCTCCCTGGAGGTTGCCGGTGAGGTAGTAGGAGCCGGGCTGGGTGATTCGGAAGGTTGTGCCGGCGTCGCCCGGGGTGTTGGTGGCGTTGATGGCGATTCGTGGCTCGATTTCGCCGAGGGGCTTTTGTGTGCTGGCAACGGAGCCCAAGGGCGGGGAGAGCGGGCCTGCGAGGAGCGTGTTTGTCGCGGCGGCGAAGGTGCAGCAGACGAACGCGGCGAGAGCGAGAACTCGGGAGCGGGTACGGATCATGCGGAGGAACTCCGTTTGAAGGCGAGGGTGAAATGATGACGGTGATCGTGAAAGCGATCAGAACGTGAAGTTGGCGTTGGGATCAGACGAGCCGGTGGAGGAGGGGGCGGAGTTGCCGCTGATTGCGGCGCTGGCGGGGGCGGTGCGGTCGATGATGGGGCCGACGACGTTGTTGGCGGCGATTTCCCAGTTGATGGTGTTGCTGGCACAGGTGTTGCGGAGGATGATGTTGCCGGAGGTGTCGGCGTCGATGCCACGATCTGCGCCTGTGCAGAAGTTGCCTTCGATACGGTTGTCGGAGCTTGTGGCGTGAATGCCGGCACCGGTGGTGACGGCGGTGCCGTTGTTCGCGCAGGCGTTTGCGTGGACGAGGTTGCGGGTGGTGAAGCGGATGCCGTCGACGCCGTTGCTGTTGGCAACGCAGTTGGAGATTTGGCTGTCGGAGCCGAGATTGAACCCGTGGGCGTCGTTCTGATTGGCTACGCAGAAGGCGAAGGAGTTCCCGCTGAAACCGGAGTTGAAGCCGCTGCCGGTGTTTTGAAGAGCGGAGCAGTAGGAAACGGAAGCGCCGGTGGTGACGCTGATGCCGTGGCTGCCGTTCTGGTAAGCGGTGCAGTTGACGACGATGGAGTTGGAGAAGCACTCGATGCCGATGCTGGTGTTGCCGACTGCGGAGCAGTTGCGGACGATCATGGCGTTGTTGACGGTGATGCCGTTTCCGGTGTTGAGTCGAGCGGAGATGTTCTCGATCATGCCACCGAAGCCGCCGCCGGAGGTTTCGAGCCCGCCGTTGCCCCAGCCGTTGATACTGCCGTTTTTGATGACGATGTTGTTGAGGCCACCGATCATGAGGATGCCGCGGACGCTGCCGGCGACGCCGGTGAGGGTGAAGCCGTTGAGATCGAGCGTGACGTTCGCGGAGGTGATGGAGATGCCGTTCTTGAGATTTGTACCGATGAGGTTGCTGGTGAGGTAGTACGAACCGGGTTGGGAGATGATGAAGGAGCTGTTGGCGTCGCCCGGGGTGTTGGTGGCGTTGACGGCGATGCGGGGTTCGATCTCGCTGAGGGGTTTGGCGGTGGAGGTGACGGGGCCCAAGGGTGGGGAAAGCGGGCCGGCGAGGGCGGTGGGGAGGAAGCTTGAAAGAGCGACGAGGAACAGTGCTGCGCGGGTGAAGCGGGTGTGTGTCATGCTGTTTGCCTTGTGGGTGATTGTGTCTGGGATGAGGGGAACGGGTAGACGATCGACAGATGGTGGGCTATTGCAGGGTGTTGGCGAAGGGGTTGGAGGCGGAGGCGATGTTGGCCGCGGTGACGACCGGGGCGATGATGTTGGAGGCTGCGGGGTTGGTACCGGTGGAGGTGATGGCGACGTTGCTGACGAGGTTGAAGGAGTTGTTGGCAACGAGCACGAAGCCGCCGTCGAGCTGAACGGCGGTGTTGACGAAGCCGATGGAGTTGCGGGAGATGTTGATGTCGTTGCAACTCGTCGGGACGCGAATGCCGACGTTTGTCGTGGTATCGATGCCGCGGATGTTGCAGGACGTGATTCGTCCCTGGCTTGCGCCGGCGACGAGGCTGATGCCGCCCTGCGCGTTGCTGGTGAAGGAGGACTCGGTGATATCCCATTTATTGCCCGAGACGGTGACGCCGACGGAGATGTTTGAGGTGGCGATGGAACCTGCGAGGCGGCATCGGTCGGTGATGGAGAATCCCGAGGCGGTGTTGTTGGTCGCGGAGCAGTTGGTGAGCAGGCACTCGGCCTGGGCAACGAAGCCTGCGCCGGAGTTGGAGCGGGCGACGCAACGGTCGATGGAAGAGCCTGTTCCGAGGAAGAAACCGACGCCACCATTGGAAGGGCCGCCCGAGGTGCCGACGGCGACGCACCCGGAGATGTTTGCACCGCCTTCGAGATAGAAGGCGTATTGTCGGGCGAACTCAACGGTGCAGTCAGAGACGCGAGCGTTGTAGCCCGCGGCGATCCCGAGCGAGGCGTCGGTGACGTAGCAGTTGCGGATGATGGCACCGCGACCGGCGAAGATTCCTGCGGCGGCGGCACCGGCGGCACCGGATCCGCCACCCGAGGGAATGCCGGAGCCTGAGACACCGATGACGCGGATGCTCTCGATGATCATTCCTTGAGCACCGACCGGGAAGTTCGAGGCGGTGATGCCGGAGGTTGACGTGCGGGTGATGGTGCCGTTACGGATGATCGTGCCGGAGCCGTAGGCGATGATGCCGCCGCTCGGGGTGTTGTAGTTTCCATCGATGGTGAAGCCGTTGAGATCGAGGGTGACGCCGTTGGCGAAGATCGTGATTGCCCAGTTGCTGGAGTTGGGGATGGAGATGTTGGAGGTGAGGTAGTAGGAGCCGGGTTGTGAGATGGTGAAGAGTGAACCGGAGGTTCCCGGGGTGTTGGTGGCGTTGATGGCGATGCGGGGCTCGGGGCCCGGGGTAGAGGCGACGGGACCGGCGGGTGGCGAGAGCGGGCCCGCTGGTGAGAGTGAGGTGACGCAGAGTGTGACGAGAAGGGTGAGTACGAAAGAGAATCTGTGCATGGTGGATCTCGGGTGTTGATCAGAACGTGAAGTTGGCGTTGGGGTCGGTGGTCTGGAGTTGAGAGGGAGCGGAGTTGCCTGAGGCGACACCGGTCAGGACGGTGGAGCGGTCGACGATCGGGCCGTAGTAGTTGTTGATGACGATGTCCCAGTTGAGGGTGTTGCTGCTGCAGGTGTTTTTGATGACGAAGTTGCCTGCGCCGTCGATGTCGATGCCGCGGTCGGCGCCGACGCAGTTGTTGCCCTCGATGCGGCAGTCGGAACCGGTGATGTGGATACCGGCGCCGTCGCCGCCGTTGCCGTTGATGGCGCAGGTGTTGAAGAGGATGGTGCCTTGGCTGGTTGCACGGATGCCGTTGAAGGCGTTTGCGCGGACGACGCACTGTTTCACGGTGCAACCGGTGAGGACTTCGATGCCGGTGCCGGAGTTTTCTGAAGCCGTGCAATCGGTGACGGTGCTGCCTGAGAAGGCGGAGATTCCGGCTCCGTTATTGGAGTAGGCGGTGGAGTTGGAGACGGTGCTGCCGGTGCTGACGAGGATCCCGTCGGCGGTGTTGTCGGAGGCGTTGCAGTTGGTGACGGTGCATCCGGACTGGGTCGAGATGCCGGTTCCGCCGTTCTGGGAGGCGGAAGAGGAGCTGACGGTGCTGCCTATGGAAAGGAAGATCCCGGTGCCGCCGTTGAAGAAGGCGGAGCAGTTGGTGATGGTGTTTCCGCGAGAGGCAAGGATGCCGTCGCCGGTGTTGTTTGACGCGACGCAGCCGGTGATGGTGGTGGCCTCGCCCACGGACATTCCGCCGGCGAAGTTGACGGTGGTTCTGATGTTACGGACGGTGCAGATCGAAGCGTTGAAGGTGCCGAGATCGATGCCGAAGCTGCGCCAGCCGCGGACGGTGCCGTTTCGAACTTCGATGGCGGAGAGGCCGCTTTGGGTGACGATCACGCCGCTGACGTTGGTGACGCTGGCGGTGCCACTGACGTTGAAGCCGTTGAGGTCGATGGAGACGCCGGAGGAGGCGATCTCGATGCCGTGTTTGTTGGCGACGCCGACGACGTTGGCGGTGAGGTAATAGGAGCCGGGCTGGGTGATTCTGAAGAGGCTGTCGGCATCGCCCGGGGTGTTGGTGGCGTTGATGGCGATGCGGGGCTCGATCTCGCTGAGGGGCTTTGAGGTTGAGGCGACCGGGCCGACGGGTGGCGAGAGCGGGCCGGCGAGAGCGATGGTGGAGGCGCAAGAGGCAACGGCCAGGGTGAGATATGGGATGAAACGCATGGAACCACTCCGCGGCGGTGAGGATGAGCGTTTGAACGAGATGGAAGGGAAGGTATTGTGGGGCGAGATAGGGGAATACTCGGATCTGTAATGTACCGCGCCGAGCGAGAAAGGCCGGTGTGTTGGGCAGAATTGTGGGTGTAAAGCACGTCAGTTTGCGGAGTGTTGATGGGCGGGGCGTCGTGGATTGGGATTCAACGGGCTCAGGCTGATCAAGCGGGCTTCGACTGGGGGCGTTGGTGTGAAGATCGGAAGCCTGAGGGTGGGGCGTGTTGGGGTTCTATACTGGTGGGTTCAGCGGGGATTGGGGGGCTTTTTCATTCTTTTTCAGGTATGGTGATCGCATGACCACAGTGCCGAACCAAACGGGCAAGAGCGCGGCGGGCAAGAGCGTGAAAGTCGATCCTCACGCGGTGACGATTTCGGGGATGATCCTCGACCCGGCGTATGGCCCGGGCGGGAACGTGACCGAGTCGATGTCGTCGGCGGCGGCGATCGAGAAGAACATCCCGATGCCGGGCAAGTTCCCGTTTACGCGCGGGCTGTTCCCGCAGGGGTACCGCACGCGGCTGTGGACGATGCGGCAGTTCGCGGGGTTCGGCAGCGCCGACGACACGAACAACCGGTTCAAGTACATCCTTGAGCAGGGCAAGGGGACGAGCGCGAACACGGGCCTGAGCACGGCGTTCGATCTGCCGACGCTGATGGGGCGGGACAGTGATGATCAGCTCTCGGCCGGTGAGGTGGGCAAGTGCGGGGTGGCGATCTGCACCATCGAGGACATGCACCGGTTGTACGCGGATATCCCGGTGGACAAGGTGACGGTGAGCCAGACGATCAACGGCCCGGCGGCGGTGATCTGGGCGATGTACCTGGCGCACGCGCTGCAGCGCGGGATGAAGTGGGAGAACCTGGGCGGGACGCTGCAGAACGACATTCTTAAAGAGTTCCACGCGCAGAACGAGTTCATCTACCCGCCCGAGCCCAGTGTGAAGCTGGTCGTGGACACCATCGAGTTCCAGAGCAAGTTCCTGCCCAAGTGGAACAGCGTGAGCATCAGCGGGTACCACATCCGCGAGGCGGGGAGCACCGCGGTTCAGGAGCTGGCGTTTACGCTGCGCGACGGGATGGAGTATGTCGAGGCGTGCCTCGAACGCGGCATGAACATCGACGAGTTCGCCCCGCGCCTGAGCTACTTCTTCAACGCGCACAACGAGTTCTTCGAGGAGATCTGCAAGCTGCGTGCGGCCCGGCGGATCTGGGCGCGGATGATGAAGGACCGCTATCAGGCCAAGAGCGAGCGGTCGCTGTACATGAAGACGCACGTGCAGACGGCCGGTTGCAGCCTGACGGAGCAGCAGCCGCTGAACAACATCGTGCGCGTGGCGTATCAGGCGATGGCGGCGGTGCTGGGCGGGTGCCAGAGCCTGCACACCGACAGCATGGACGAGACGCTGGGCCTGCCGACGGAGCAGGCGGTGACGGTGGCGCTGCGGACGCAGCAGATTTTGGCGCACGAGACGGGCGTGACGCGCGTGACCGACCCGCTGGGCGGGAGCTGGTTCGTTGAGAACCTGACGGACCGGATGGAGAGCGAGGCGTTGGACTACATCGCGGAGATCGACGCGATGGGGGCGTATGCAAATCAGCAAATGGCAAATGGGCAAATGGCAAATAAGACGGAAGCCGACCGGCGCGTGGGTGTCTATGCGCCGAAGGGTTCGTACGGTCGCGGCGTTGTCGCGGGGATCAACAAGGGGTACTTCCGGCGGCAGATCGCCGAGGCGAGCTATCGCTACAGCGAAGAGTGCGAGGCGGGCGACCGCATCACCGTGGGCGTCAACGCGTACACGGATCCGGACGAGAAACGCCCGATCGACATCCTGCAGATCCCGCACAGCGTCGAGGTCGAGCAGTGCGACCGGCTGGCGAAGTTCAAGGCCCGGCGCGACGCGGCGAAGGTGCAGCGGGCGCTGGAGAACGTTCGGCAGGCGTGCCGAGGGAAGGCGATGACCAGCCAGTTCCCCGAGCTTCCCTGGGGCAACGGCGGGTCCGCAGCGTCGGGCATGCACGCGACGAATGTGATGCCGGCGTTGGTGGAGGGGGCGCTGGCGAACTGCACGCTGGGCGAGATGGTGCAGGCGATGGCGGACGTGTACGGGCGGTACAGCGGTGGGCCGGAGTGGTGAGGTGAGAGGTTTGGTGGGCCGTCTCTGACAACTGGAGCACAACCATGGACTTTCTCGCGCACCTTTGGCTGCCGATTCTGATTTCGGGTGTGGCGGTGTTTGTGCTCAGCGCCGTGGGCTGGATGGCGATGAATCACCACGCGAAGGATCAGCGGTCGCTGCCTGATTCGAAGCCGCTGACTGATGCGCTGGAGGCGATGAAGGCGGAGCCCGGGGTGTACATGTTCCCCGGCGCGTTCGGGCATAGCAGCAAAGAGCAGAAGGCCGCGGCGATGGCGGAGATGTTTAAGAAGCCCACGGGCATCATCCGAATCTGGAAGATGCCCAGCATGGGCGGCAACATGCTCGCGTCGCTGGCGGTGTATCTGGTGGTCTCGGTGCTGATTGCGTATCTGGGCTGGAGTGCCTTCGGCGCGACGGGCAAGTCGTTCGCGGAGTTGTTCAAGGTGCTGGGCACGGCCGGGGTTTTGGCGTACAGCTTTGCGTTCATCCCCAACGACATCTGGTTTCAGAACAGCCGACGGGCGACGGTGCTATGCGTCATCGATGGCGTGATCTATGGGTTGACGACGGGGGCGATCTTCGCGGCGATGTGGCCGCGGGTTTGAGCTTGGCGGCGCGGTGTGGTGGTTGCACGACATGTGCCGGGCGTGCGGCGAGTACCGGCGGAGTGCACATCGCCGTACACGAGAAAGAAACAACGCCCGCGTGTGTTTCTACGCGGGCGCTGCGGAGAGAATCTGAGTTGGTGGTGAAGCCGAGGGTTACTCGGTGGGCACGGTCGCGGTGGTGGGCTGAGCGGGGATGCTCGGCTGCGTAATCGCCGGCTGCGTGCCCGAGGCACGTGCCTGCTGCAGCGTATTCGCCTGGGCGATATCGGCGCGGGCCTGCTCGGTGTTGCCGAGCTGCTGGTGGATCAGTGCGCGGAGGGCGAAGGCGGTGGGGTCGGTGGGGTCGATGCGACACGCGGTCTGCACCGCTTCGAGGGCCTGGGGCCACTGCTGGCTCATGCGGTGGAACATGGACTTGAGCAGGTACCCCTCGGCGCGGTCCGGTGCGAGGCTGATCAAACGCCCCGAGGCCAGACGGACGCGCTGCGGGTCGTTCATCTTCACGCAGATCTGACCCAGGTCGAACCATGACTGCAGGTCGTTCTTGCCTTCTTCTTCGCTGGTCAGGGCGATGAAAGCGGTACGGGCCTCGCCCAGACGGTCCATCTGCATCAGGCAGCGGGCGTGCATGGCGCGAAGGTCGCGGCGGGTTTCGTTACCCTTGGCGTTCATGAGGGCCGCGAGGGTGAGCTCGGCATCGGGGAAACGACCGGCGGAGAGCTGCGCCCGCGCCAGGTCTTCCTGAATGTTCAGGTCGTCGGGCGCCAGCAGGCGGGCCTCACGCAGCGCGTCGGCGGCGTCGGCGTAGCGGCCTTCGAGCATCGCCACCTGCCCCTGGATCTGGCGGATCCCCGCGTTGTGCGCGAAGCTCGCGCCCTTCTCGTTCAGCAGCGAGTTGACCTCGCTGTAGCGCTTCTGCGTGATGAGCATCTCGCTGGTGGCGATGACGTACTGCGGGTTCGTCGGGTCGAGCTGCATCGCGGAGCGGAACTTCGCCAGCGCCTGCTCGAAGCGGCTCATGCGCTCCAGCACCACGCCCTGGAAGTACTTCGCGTCCACGTCCTTGTCGTCGATCTGCTCGGCCTCGGCGAAGGAGTTCGCCGCGAGCTCAAGGTTGCCCAGCTCGAGCATGATGCGCCCGTTGAGCACGTAGCCCTTGACCATCTTGGGGTTCATCTCCAGGGCGTTCTCGATGCTCTTGCGGGCTTTCTCCAGATCGCCCGCGAGGTACTGCTGCTGCGCGAGCTGCCACTGCACGTCGGCCTTCAGCACCGCCTGCTTCTCACGGTTCGCAAGTCGGGCCTCGTTGGTGTATGCGCCGTGACCGGCGCAGCCGACGAGCGTCATCAGCAGAGCGGCCGAAAGACCGGCGGCGGCGAATCGCATCGCGGCGCGGTTGAAGACCGTCTTGGTTGAAAGCGTGCGTGCGGTCGAGGTGGTGCGGTTCATCGGAGTCTCCGTGTGGGTTTCGAACTGTGTGCAAGGCGGTGCGGGCGTGAAGCTGTGCGGAGTGTGCGGATCAGGGGAGGCGTTTGAGCGCCGGAACGATCCGATAAACACCCGCGAGTGTTTTGTCGGACGTGCGCGGGGGGCGGTTGAGGATGAGTGGCGAGAAAATGAAAAACGGGCCGGCGATTGACGCCGACCCGTTCGGTATGTGCAAGGTTGCGGCTGATTCTGCCGCGAAAGACGCGTTAGTTGCTGCCTTCCGGAACGGTCACGATGGTGGTGGGGGACTGGGTCGTGGTGTTCGCGGGGTCGGAGGTGTTGGGGGTCGTCGTCGGCGTCGCGGGCGCGTCGGGGTTGGTGGTGACCTGCTGCTGGGGCTGAGCGGGCTGAGCGGGCGTGCTGCCCTTCGGAGCCTGGTTCGCCTGCGGCTGGCTCACCTGAGTCTGCGTGTTGGGCTGGGCCGGTGTTGCGGTCTGATTCTGAGACTGCTGAGCCGCGTACGTGCTGGTTGAGGGCTGCACGGTGGGGCTGTTCGTCTCACGGGTCTTGCTCACGGGCTGCCAGTTGTCGTGCGGGCTCGTGCTCGGCGTCGCCGCGGCGGCCTGATCCGCGCTGGCGTTCTGTGACGGCGCGGGCTGATTCTGCTCAGGCTGCTGAGGCTCGGTGCCCGTCGCGGCGGGGATGCGCTTCGGGCTGGCGGGAGCAGCGGGGGGGAAGACCGCGGGCTGCTTGGGCAGCTTGATCTGCCCTTCCATCCAGTGCTCCTTCACGGGCTTGGGCGCGGGCTGGATGTCGGTGAGCTTGCGGTAGCTTTCCTCGTTGACGACGTCGTCGAGCATGCGCCGCGCGGGCCAGACTTCCTTCTCGCCGACCAGTCGCTCGCGGAGGCGGAGCGCGTCGGGCTGGCGCGGGTTGAGCGTCAGCGAACGCGCCAGCTTCCACAGGGCCTTCTCGTAATCGCCCTGGCGGGCGGCCGCGTCGGCCTCGACGTTCAGGGCGCTGGTCATCTTGTCGCGCGACCAGGGCAGCAGGCCCTGACGCGTGCCGGCGCGGACGCGGTCGATCACATCGACGGCGCGCTCGCTCTGGCTCAGCAGGACCTTGTCGTTGACGATCGTCGGCGTGACGAGGAAGATGATCTCCTCGCGCTTGACGCTGTCGTCGTGACCGCGGAAGGGCGTGCCCAGCACGGGGATATCGCCGAAGAGCGGCACCTGCGAACGGGTGGCGACGGTGGTCTCGCGGAACAAGCCGCCGAGCACGATCGTCATGCCGTCCTGCACGATGACGTTGGTGGTGATCTCCTGGCGCGATTCATCGGGCACGGTGACGGCGGCGCCGCCGGTGCCCTTC
>JAVTWO010000078.1:0-10562 GCA_032229765.1 Phycisphaerales bacterium
GAGGCCTTGCTGGTTGGGCTTGGCTTCGCGGAGGAAGAGGGAGCGGTGGAGCGACTCGGCTTCGCTGTCAAGGCCTGCGAAGGGGGCGAGTGGGTGGGGGATGCAGAGGGCGTAGGTGAACTCGTGCTCGCCTCGATCGGCGCCGGCGGCGGGGTAGTTCGCGGCGCGGAGGAGGGTCATTTCCAAAGTCAGGCGGTGCGAGCCGGGCTGGTGCGTGGCGCTGGCGGCGTATTTGTGATCGTTGAGGACGCCGACGCCGCCGAGGGTGTCGAGGGCGGCGACCCAGCGGTGGGCTGCGGACTCGAAGTTCGCGCTGTCGCGGGCGGTTGAGCCGAGGGCGGGGCGGGCGACGCGGGCGAACTGGGTTTGGTAGTGGGCGTGGGAGAATTCGACGCTGGTTGCGAACTCAGCACGGAGGAGGCGGCGGTCTTCGTTCCAGCGGACGCGTGAGCGAATTTCCAATGAGCGCGACTCGGTGGAGAGGCTGATGGTCTGTTCGATCTCGCTGGATTGGCCCAGGGGGCGGACGATGCGGATGGCGACACGCGCGGGCCCGGCGTCGAGCACTTCCCAGGTGGTCGCGGCGGCGGTCTGCGCGATCGGGTGGCGAAGCGTGGCGGCGTCGACGTCCCAGGCTTCCCACTGGCGCGGGTGGTCTTCATAGAGGCTCAGGGCGTTGAGCGCGCCCGTGGGTGCGCACAGCTCGCGGGCGTGGTTTGGTGCGAGGTCGGAGCCCACGGCGCGGAGTGAGGTGATCTGTCCGAGCGGGTCGATGACGGCGCGGAGGAGGCCGTTGTCGAGGATGGCGGTGCGGCGCTTCGTGTCGGCGTCGAGTTTAACGGGGATGACCTCTGCTGGCGCGGCGCCCGCGGCATCGATGAGCTCGCAGGAGAGCGCGTCTGCACCCGCGACGAAGGCGGCGGCACCTTCGGAGAAGACGCTGCCTCGTGCCGTGGAGGCGGGGTTGAAGCAGACGATGGGGCGCTTGATGCCCTTGGTGTTCAGGGCGCTGGTCCAGAGGGCGATGCCGCGGTCGAGCCAGGGGTTGAGCAGCGTGTTGATGCGGTCGAACTGGGCGCGGGCGTCTTCGTAGACCTGCGCGATCGATGAGCCGGGGAGGATGTCGTGGAACTGATTCAGGAGGAGGAGCTTCCAGGCTTCGTCGAGGTCGTTCAGAGCGCGCGTGCGTTCGGCCTTGCTGAGCGGGCGCGGGCTGCCCGCGAGGAGCAGTTCGCAAAGGCGCAGGTCGTCCTCGGCTTGGCGGTTGGCTTGCTTGATCCAGGATTGCGTGGTGAGGGTGCCGCGGTGGAGTTCGAGGGCGAGCTCGCCGCGGTGCTCGGGGAGGTGAAGACCGGTGCGTTTGGCCACGGCTTCGTCGTCGTGGAGGGCCTGGGCGAAGTCGTCGGTGCGGGAGAAGGTCACCACGGGGAGGCCGTCACAGTGTGCGCTGGTGTGGGCGGCGTGGAGCATGGACTCGGTCGGGCCGCCGCCGCCGTCACCGAAGCCGAAGGGTTGGAGGTAGCGTGGGCCTGTGGTGGCGGCGTTGTTTGCGGAGGGGAGTTGCTTGGTGCGGTGGTTGGTGATGCCGCGGCGGAGCTCGCGTGGGGAGAGGGTGGCGTTGTAGTCGTAGCCCGGGGTTTGGTGGGCGAGGACGGAGGAGCCGTCGGGGGCGAGCCAGCGGAAGGTGGTGTGGGGGAAGGGGTTGGTGTCGTTCCAGGAGAGTTTGTTGGTGATGAAGGTGTCGAGGCCCGTCAGGCGCATGAGCTGCGGGAGCTGGGCGGGGAAGCCGAAGGTATCGGGGAGGAAGAGGTGGCGCTGCGCGCCGGCCTTTTCGCCGAAGCGGGAGGTGAAGTAGCGGCAGCCGTGGAGGAGTTGGCGGGCGAGCGATTCGCCCGAGGGGACGTTGCAATCGGGCTCGACCCATGCGCCGCCGCCGGCTTCCCAGCGGCCTTCGCGGACGCGGGCGGTGATTTGTTTGAAGAGGCCTGGCGCGTCGCGCTCGATGTAGGCGTATTGCTGGGCCTGCGTGCAGAGGAAGACGAAACGGTTGTCGCGCTCCATCAGGCGCAGGACGTTGCTGAATGTGCGTTGGCACTTTCGGCGGGTTTCATCCAGGGGCCAGAGCCAGGCGGTGTCGATGTGGGCGTGGCCCACGGCGTGGCAGAGGGGCGTTGAGCCGCTGGGGCGGATCGTGAGTGCGGCGCGGAGGATGCGCGAGACGCTCGGAGCGATGCGGGCGAGGTCGGTTGCGCGGTCCTTGAGCATCTCGGTTGCGCGGCGGAGGGCTTCGAGCAGTTGCTCGGCGCGAGAATCCTGCCAGGGCTTTGCGCCCGGTGCCCACGGGGCGCTCGAGGCGAACATGGGCGGCACTTCGGGGAGCAACTCGCGGGCGAGGGCGATGGCGAAGGTGTAATCGCGGTAGAGGGTTTGGATCTGCGGGTCGGTGTTGATGAGCTCGCAGGCGAGGAAGTGCCCGGGGGATTCGCTTTCCCAGCGGCGTTTGGTGTCGTCACTTTCCCAGGGAAGGCCGACGGCGCCGAAGGGGTGGTTGCAGGCGGCTTCGATGAGGAGGGTTTCCTTGCCGGTGAGTAGGGCGCGGGCGGTGGAAGCGGGAAGGAGCGCGGTGTCGCGGTTGACGTCGAGGCCCTGGTGCGGCGTGCGGTTGATGTAGAGCAACGCTTCGGTGTCGGTGCTGAAACGCAGGGCGAGGTTGGTTGCGGAGAGGGTGCGCATTTGGCGCGGCTCAGCCTTGAGCTTGAACCAGCAGGTGGACCACTTCGGACCCCAGCGCTGACCGAGCTTGACGGGGCGGAAGGTGGCTTTGAGGGCTTCGCTGAGGGCCTGGCGGCGCGGGGTTTGGTAGATCGCGGCGCTCAGCGGTGCGCGGGCGGTGATGATCCGCGGGGCGATGAACTGTGCGGCGAAGGTCTCGTAGGTTGCCAGAACGAGCTCGGGACGGATCTGCGCGCCGGGTGGGAATGCCATAGCGAGGAGGGTACGCAGGGGAAGTGGTTTGTTGTGAGCGGTGAGGGTGCGCGGGCGACGGGCGCGCGGCTCTGGAGAGCCGTGCCGCCGAGGGCGCTTGATTCCAAAGTCATCACGACCAGCGGGTGACGTGCCAGTTCTTTTTGCCGCGGCGGAGGGCGATGAGCTCGTTGCCCAGGAGGTTGGTTGGGGTGAGGCGGTCGGCGAGGGTGGCTTTGGTGCCGTTGACGCTGATGGAGCCGTCGGTGAGGAAGGTGCGGGCCTCGGTCTTGCTCTTGCAGAGCGAGGTCTGCGGCAGCAGGTCGATCAGGGCAACGCCTTCGCCTTCGAGCTGGGCGCGCGGGTGCTGCGTCGTCGGTGCGGCGGCGAGGGCGTCGCGGAGGGTTTCGATCGGCAGCGACATGATGTCGCCCGCGAAGAGGGCTTGGGCGGCTTGCTCGGCTTTTTGACGTTCGGTGAAGCCGTGGAGAATGTCGGTTGCGTGCTGGGCGAGCGTGCGCTGGGCCTCGCGAGCGCCGGGGTTGGCGGCGTGGCGCTGCATAAGTGCGGCGATCTCTTCAACGTCGATGAACGTGAAGACCTTCAAGAATCGCTCGACGTCGGCATCGGCGGCGTTGAGCCAGAACTGGTAGTAGGCGTAGGGGCTGGTGCGCTTGGGGGAGAGCCAGACGGCACCGGATTCGGTTTTGCCGAACTTGCCGCCGTCGGCTTTGGTGACGAGGGGCCAGGTGAGGCCGAAGGCGGCGGATTCGCTTTCGCCGCGGCGGATCAGATCCATACCACTGAGAATGTTGCCCCACTGGTCACTACCACCCATTTGCAGCGTGACATTCTGGTTGCGCTTCAGATGGTGGTAGTCGTACGCCTGTAGGATCATGTAGCTGAACTCGGTGTAGCTGATGCCTTGTTCGCGGTTGTTCAGGCGGTCTTTGACGCTGTCGCGGACGATCATCTGGTTGACGCTGAAAAACTTGCCGATGTCTCGGAGCGCGTCGAGGTAGCTCAGGCCTTTCAGCCAATCGATGTTGTTGACGATCGACAGCGGCTGCGGCTTGATGCCTTTCGACTCGGCCTTTGCGTGGGCGGCCTTCCAGATGTTGTCGAGCGAGCGTTGGATGGAGTCGACGTTGCTGCGTACGGTCTCTTCGGTCATGAGCGTGCGTTCGGCGGATTTGCCGGAGGGGTCGCCGATGAGCCCGGTGCCGCCGCCCATGAGGGCGATGGGCTGGTGCCCGTGGATCTGGAAGCGGGCGAGGGCCATGACCGTCACGAGGTTGCCGATGGTCAGCGAGTCGGCGGTAGGATCGAACCCGGCGTAGGCCTTGCGGACGCCTGAGGTCAGGTGCGCGTCGAGTTCTTTGAGGTCGGAGGACTGGTGGATCATGCCGCGGGCGTGCATGTCCTGCAGGAAAGAGGACTCCAGTTTCACGGCGGGCGTGGGAATCGTGTTTGAAGTCGGGGAGGTGGGGTTCATGGGCTGAGAGGATATTCGCCCAAGTTCCCCGAGGGCGTTTGGGCCGGTGTTTGAACGCGCGAGTTGTAGCGGGAACGAATGCTCGGCTCTGGAGAGCCGAGCCACCAAAGGCACCGCCGCTCGGCTCTGGAGAGCCGAGCCACCAAAGGCACCACCGCCCGGCGCTTGTGAGCCGGGCCACCTGAAGGCGAAGAACCGTGATTCACGCCGGGTAGGTGGCGCTGGTCTTTTCGGTCTCGAAGACGGTCATCGAGCGCAGGCGCGCGTGGCCTTTGGCGCTTTGCTGGATCAGCGGGGCGAGTTTTTCGAAGAAGACGCGGGCGATGTTCTCCACCGACGGATTAACGCCGCCTTTGGTGGTGTTGAACTCGGCGGTGTCGACGTTCAGGTGCGTGTGGTCGAAGGGCTTGAGGATCGCCTGCTCGACGGCGGATTCAAAGAGCTGCGTCGTGAACGTGCCGTCGGGCGCGTCGGTTGCGAGTTCCACGGCGGGTTCGAAGACGTAGTTGTGCCCGTGCCCGCTGGGGTTGTTGCAGCGGCCGAAGATCTTGCGGTTTTCTTGATCGGAGTAGGAATCGACGTGGAGGCGGTGGGCGGCGGCGATCTCGAAGCGCTGGCGGATGATCACGGCGCGGGGCGAGGCGAGGCTCGAAGCGGCGGAGAGATCGGTGCCCATGCTCAAAGCGTAGAAGGGTGAAAGCCACCAACGGATCTCCACAACGCTTCGGCTCAGGGCTTCGTTTAGCGCGGGGGTGATGCGCGAGAGGACGCGGATCGGCGAGGATTCGGGCGAGTGCGGCGACTGCATCGCGGTGGCGATGATCGGCAGGGCGATGGTGCGCACGGCTCGGTCGATCTCGCGGATGTCCTTGAAGTAGCCGGTTTGGGCATCGGGCGTGCCGCGGCAGGTGACGCGGATCTCGTCGTAGCGGCCGAGGGTGGTGAGGTCGACGGGGGGGATGCCGCCGAAGCCGTTGAGGCCGAGGATGGGGGAGTGGGTGGGGGGGATGGAGGGGACGGCGTTGGCTGAAACCAACGGCGTGAAGAACCGAACAGTTCTGGAGAGCTCGATCACGTATTGAGCATAGGAGAGGACACCGGAGCGGGAAAAAATGTGCGAATGCTTCGCACGGCGGCGGTCTGCTGGGGTCTTTCCGGGTTTGGAGGGGGGTGGGGGGTGGTGAGTGGGGGGTGGTGAGCTGAGAAGCGTATTGGCAGGCCTCAGGACCGGGGATTTGGTTGCGGTTGAATTGTCGGTGAGGATTTGGTAGGCTGTTGTTCTGATAGCGATCGCCCTGCGCGTGGCGGGGCTGATGAGAACGTCAGATTTCAAGGAGCGATCGATGAAGCGTTTCAAGACTGTTCTGTGCGTGGCGGCGGCGATGGGTCTGGGCCTGAGCATGACCGGCTGTGAGCAGAAGAGTGACCCGGCGAAGGCCGTGGACAAGGCCGCTGAGAAGGCCAAGGGCGCGGTTGACGAGGGTGCGGCGAAGGCCAAGGAAGCGATGCCCAAGTAAGTCGCTTTGTCTCGCTGCCGGTTGAATCGCTGGTACGTTTCACGCATCCGCCCCGCCCCCCGGTGAGTGCGCCCGGTGAGTTCATGCGTGAGCGGCGCGGTAGGTCTGTCGGCTGACTTGGCGGCATCCGTGGCTTTGGCTGCGGGGACTGCCGGGCGGGTACGATCCGTGTGCGGCGAGTTGGTTGTTTGCTTGATCGCTCGGCGTGTGCCGGGGGTTTGGGCGGATGACCACGACGCAGCCGCACGGGGATCACACCATGACGTTCAGTGCACAGCGCCGGGTTGAAGCTGCTCAGGGTTCGACGGGTGGTTTGGTGAACAAGGTTGCCAAGAACGAGCCCGTGCGAGCGATCGCGCGGGCTTCTTTGTTTGGTGTGTTGATGTCGGCGCGGCGGGTGGTTGCCGTGGCGGGGGTGGTGGGGGTGGTGGGGGTTGTGGGCGTGATGACGCTGGGTGCTTCGAGAGTGCGGGCGGATGAGCCTGCGAAGGAGACGAAGCCCGCCGCTCCCACGGTGCCCGCTGCGCCTTCTGCACCGGCGGCGCCCGATGTGCCCTCAGCTCCAACATCGCCGAAAGCACCGGCGGCTCCGGCGAAGCCCGGTGAGAAGCAGATCGACAAGAAGGACGAGAAAGGCGGGGCCGGCAAAGTGGAGAGTGCGGCGACGAAAGAGCAGGGCGGCGTTTTGGATCAGGCGATCAAAACGCTCGAGGGTGAGGACGCGAACCTGGCGCAGTACAAGGGGCAAGTCGTGTTGTTTGTGAACGTGGCGAGCCAGTGCGGGTATACGCCGCAGTACAAGGGCTTGCAGGCGGTGTACGAGAAGTACAAGGACCGCGGGCTGGTGATCATCGGCGTGCCGAGCAACGACTTCGGCATGCAGGAGCCGGGCAACCCGGCGGAGATCCGGGATTTCTGCTCGACGAACTACGCCGTGAACTTCCCGATGACGGAGAAGGTCTCCGTGAAGGGCTCAACGCGGCACGCGCTGTACGCAAAGCTCTCGGAGAGCATGATCAAACCCATCGGCGACGCGAAGGCGACGGCGGTGAAGGCGGGCGAGCCGAAGTGGAACTTCACGAAGTACCTGGTGGGCCGCGACGGCAAGCCGGCGGCACGGTTCGACTCGCGCGTCGACCCGGGCTCGGCGGAGATGACCAAGGCGATCGAATCGCTGCTGGCGGAGAAGGCTCCGGCTGAGGCCGCGAAGCCTGCTGAGAAGAAGTGAGGCTTTACCGCAGAGTCGCAGAGAAGAGAGATCTGCACGAAGACTCGAAGGCGCGAAGGAAGGCAGAGGATTTTCTACAAAGAGGTCGCAGAGATCGCAGAGAAGTGGCTGAAACCCGCTCTCAACGAAGGTGGGGAAGGGATGGAAGAACTTGCAGGGCGTACGTGAGCAGCCGTAGCGCGGCATCTCCCTTCAGGCCTTCGCGTCTTCGTGCACAGTTTTTCATTGTGTCTGCTCTCGCTCTTTCTCCCTTCGCGTCCTCAGCGTTCTCCGCGTTGAATCCATGTCTTTCTCTGCGCCCTCTGCGACCTCTTTGTGAAATGTCTTTCTCCGTCTTCCTGCCCTCCTTCGAGCCTTCGCGTCTTCGTGCTGAACACGTCTTCTCCGTCTTCCTCCGCGTCCTCCGCGATCTCTGCGTTGAATCTTCCCCGCAGACCTCCGCCTAGACTTGGCCCCATGATTCTGCGTACCCATACCTGCGGCGAACTACGTGATTCCCATGTTGGTCAGACCGTCAGCCTCAACGGCTGGGTGAACTCGTACCGTGACCACGGCGGGCTCATTTTTATCGATCTGCGCGACCGTTTCGGGCTCACGCAGTTGGTCTTTGATAAAGAGGATGGGGCGGCGCAGAGCATCCTCGATATCGCCGACAAGCTCCGCAGCGAGGATTGCGTGGGCGTCACCGGGACCGTGCGCGTGCGCATTGGCGGTGAGAACCCCAAGCTGCCCACCGGCAAGGTGGAGCTGGTGGTCACCGCGCTGGAGGTCTTCAACAAGGCCGCGAACCCGCCGTTTTTGCCCGATGACTACGCGGCCCTGCCCAACGAGGAGCTGCGGCTGACGCACCGGTATCTCGACCTGCGCCGGCCGAGCATGCAGAAGATTCTCGCCACGCGGCACCAGGTCTACAAGGTCACGCGGCAGTACTTTGACGAGAACGGGTTTTTGGAAGTCGAGACGCCGATCCTCTACAAGAGCACGCCGGAGGGTGCGCGCGAGTTCCTCGTGCCGTGCCGGAACGTGCCGGGGACGTTCTATGCGCTGCCGCAGAGCCCGCAGCTCTTCAAGCAGATTCTGATGATGAGCGGGTGCGACCGGTACATGCAGATCTGCCGGTGCTTCCGCGACGAGGACCCGCGGGCCGACCGCCAGCCGGAGTTCACGCAGATCGACCTGGAGATGTCGTTCGTGCGCCGCGAGCAGGTCATGCAGATGATGGAAGGCTTCGTGCGGCGGCTGTGGAAGCAGGTCTTCAACTACGACGTGCCGCCGCTGCAGCGGCTGAGCTATCGCGAGGCGATGGAGACCTACGGCATCGACCGGCCCGACACGCGTTATGAGCTGTTCATCAAGGACATCAGCGAGTTCGCTGGCAAGACGGACTTCAAGGTCTTCAAGGACGCGCTGGCGAAGGGCGCTGACAGGCCGCGGTTCAACAGCAAGCGCGGCGTGGTGAAAGCCCTGCGCGTGCCGGGCGGGGCGGAGAAGCTCACGCGCAAGATCACCGACGGCTACACGGACTTCGTGAAGAAGTTCGGTGCCGGCGGGTGCGCGGTGGTGAAGGTCATCAAGGGCGAAGACGGCAACGCGAAGCTCGATACAGGGATCGCGAAGTTCCTCGAGCCGATGAAGGCGGAGTTCCTGGCCGCCACGGGTGCGCAGATCGGCGACACGGTGCTGTTCCTGGCCGATACGTACGCGGTGGCGACGAAGGCTGCGGGCGAACTGCGTCAGCAGGTTGCGCGCGACATGGGCCTGGTGCCGAAGCATGGCGCCGAAGGTGGCCCGTGGAACTTCCTGTGGGTGATCGACTTCCCGATGTTCGAGAAGAACAAGGAAACGGGCAAGTGGGTGGCGATGCACCACCCCTTCACCGCGCCGCGCGACGACCAGCGCGACATCTTCGTGAACGCCGACGTGAACGACGACGACACCATCGAGTCGATCGTCAGCGCCGGGTACGACATCGTGCTCAACGGCAGCGAGATCGCCGGCGGCTCGGTGCGCATCCACGACCCCGCGGTGCAGGGGAAGGTCTTCGCGCTGCTGGGCCTGACCCCCGAGCAGGCGAAGGAAAAGTTCAGCTTCCTGCTGGAGGCGTTGAGCTATGGCGCGCCGCCGCACGCGGGTGTGGCCTTCGGGCTTGATCGTCTGATCATGCACCTGTGCGGGACGGAGAACATCCGCGACGTGATGGCCTTCCCGAAGACGCAGGTCGGCGCGGACCTGATGACCAAGGCCCCGAGCAGCGCGACGGACAAGCAGTTGAGAGATTTGCACGTGGCGAGCACGTGGGACCCGAACGCGGGTGCATCAGCGACGGCGGCGTCTGGTCACGCTCCGCGCTGATCAGTTCGGCGCGGTGTTCAAGGCCTCGCGGGCCTTGATCGTTGCGGCGAGAACGATTGTCTCGCCGTTGATGTTCGTCTTCACCAGCCCCGTGCGGATCAGCACGATCGCGGCGGTTGCCGGTTTGACTTCGCTGACGTCGATCGTCGCGTTGTTCATCGCGCGTGCAAGCACCGCGGCGGCGGCGTTGATGGTTGTTTCGTCGCTGGGCAGGCGGTGCCGAAGGTACGCCCAGCCGCTGAGCAGGCTGCTGGGGCAGTGCATGATGACCATCGTGATCCCCGACGATGCGCCGAGGATGTTCAGCGGCCTGCCCATCACCAGATACCCCAGCCGGCGACCGAGGACTTGTTCCTGTTCGTTGTACGCTCGCACCTCGGGCTCGATGCCGCGGAGGGTGGAAATCGTCGCGACGAGCAGAAAGACACCAGTGATGATCAGGGCCATCGTCGTCGGCCCGAGCGGCAGCTGCGAATAGAGCATGAAGCACGACGCCCACGTGATCACGAAAATCGAAAAGCCCGAGAGAAGCCCCCACGCAACCGCGACGGTTCCCTGAAGGGTGAGGTCGCGGTTGATGGAGCGAACGTGGGATTGGATGATGCGAGCAACCGGCTGGTAGGTCGCATTTTCTGGGCGCGGCGTTGAGGAACCAGTGAGAGATACTCGACCCGTTGGCGTTGGCGTGTCGCCCATACCCGTCGAGTGTATCCCAGATCGGGAAGACAACCGGAAGCTCGCGTCGGTCGCTCATGAAAATCCGGGCTGCTCATGGCTGAGTTGAACTCCGATGTATGAGTTGTACATGTGTATGAAATGCAAGGGTTTCCCAGTAGTGACAAGCAATGTTGCGTAATTTCTGCGCGACGAACTCTCTGACCTTGATCTTCAGAATCAACATCCCATGCGAATGTGTGTGCGGGTTGTGGAGTACTTCATCGTCCCTTCAATCCCGTGATCTGATGTGTGCGGATGAACCCATCAGATTTGTAGACTCATCGAGATC
>JAVTWO010000079.1:0-10554 GCA_032229765.1 Phycisphaerales bacterium
AAGTTCACCGTCGCGGGCGGCGCGGCCGCGGGCTGCAACCCCGCCGACATCGCCTGCGATAACGGCGACCCGCTGGCGAGCAACCCCGGCTGCACCAACAGCACCACGGGCCCGAACGAAGGTGACTTCAACGCCTTCTTCGCTGCCGACGGGTTCTTCTTCCAGTCCGGCCTCGGCGCCGGCGGCGTCGGCGGGACCTGTGACATCGCCTGCGATAACGGCGACCCGCTGGCCGGCAGCCCCGGTTGCACCAACAACGGCGTCAACGAAGGCGATTACAACTGCTTCTTCAACAACCTCTTCCTCCCCTGCATCTGATGCAGAGAAAAAGGGCCGAGGGGATAGGGCCGAGGGCCGAGGGTGAAGACCCAAGGCTGACGACCTGAATCCCGAGTATCGAAAAAAGCACAAAGCCCCGGATCGAAAGGTCCGGGGCTTTTTTCGTTTGTCGACGTGCGTAGTTTGAGATCGACTCGCCGATCGTGGTCAGTTCATGACCATCGCGATGCTCGTGACCATCCCGGTACCCTGCTCGTCGATGACCGGGCCGTAGCGCAGCAGGCGCACGTCCTTCGGCTCAACAACCATCAGCCCCGCGACGATGTTGCCCACGCTGCACCAGCGGGTGGGGTTCTGCTGCCAGGCCATGCTCGCAACCAGTTCCGCGGGCTTGTTCTGCACCACGAGCCCCAGCATCTCGTCATCGGTCTGGAAGACCGAGTTACGGAACTGAGCCGCGGCTTCGCCCTGCTCGGTGCCATCTTCGCCCAGCAGCGGGCGCTGATCGCCGAAGGCCGGGCCCACGTGCGACATATCGGCGGAGCAGATCACCAGCGTGCGCCCGGGCAGTTCGCTCATCGCCTGCTTGAGGGCATCAACGAACGGCTGCAGGGCCACGCCCTTGCCGTCGTAGCTTTCGCCGTTGGCCACCACCGGGTCGTGCACGAGCGCCGCGAAGACCTTCGGGTAGTTGCCCTGCGCGTCCTTGCCGAAGACGTGCTGGATCCAGGGGATCTGCAGCTCGATGGAGTGCTCGCGTTCATGATCGAAGCGGTTGGCGAAGAGCGCCTCGCCCAGCTTGCCCTTCAGGGCGTTCATCATGCCCTGATCGATGTGGCACTCGCCCAGCGCCGTGGAGAAGCCCTTATCACACCCGCACACACCGGTGCTCTCGCCGAAGTGGTTCGTCCCCAGGATCACCACCCGGTCCGGGCGATCCGCCACGCGCAGCCGCCCATAAATCGCGGCGTAGTTCAGCCCGCCACGCGGATAATCCAGGTGCGGCGCCACAATGGCCTTGGGCAGGCTCGTCAGCGCCGGGTCGGCAACATCCTTCAATGCCTCAGCGATCATCGCGTCGAAGTACTCCCGCAGCTTGCGAGCCGCGGCCGCATCACGCTCGGGCCCTTCCGGAATCCCCTTCGTCTCTTCACTGTTGTTCAGCAGCGCATCGCACACGCCCGCGGTCGTCCCCGGCGGCAGGATCGCCTGGCTGTCAAACGCCTTCCGCATATCCGCGACCATCGCGTCGTAGTTCGGCCCCAGGATCAGCCCCGCACCGTCGAGCTGCGCGACGAACTGCTCCAGCATGTCGCGCGTCAGCCCGCGGCCGACCTGCTGCACGATCTGGTCCACATCGCGCGTGCCGTCGAGCAGCGGGATCACCACCCCGAACCCCGGGAAGGTCACCACCATGCGCTCAGAAACCTGCCGAGCGTCGGCAAGGCCCAGCATCTGGTGCTCGGTCCCGTCCGGGGCCGTGGCCTTCACCGGAAACCCGCGCACAGCCCGGATCACCGGTCGCATGTGGTGCGCCAAGGATGCATCGAACTTGATCGGGTTTTCATTTGGGTTCTGAGCGGGTATTTCGGTGGTCATTGAACGCCATAGTAGCCCGCAGGACGTCAAGACCGGCTGTTGGTCTGCGGATTCTCGCCCCGCACAAGATGACCCGGGGCCCGCCCCCGCCTAGCATCTGGGCCCGTCCCGGAGCGGTCACGCCCCGGGTGGGTCGGTTCGTCCCGTTCGTTTCATGTCCACCCGCTCGATTCGGAAGGATCGCTTCCATGTTCGACTCATTCAAGCCCGGCCAGTCCATCAAGTGCACCCTCACCAGCGCCCCCCGCGCCGAGGGCAACACCTCCACGCTGCTGCGTCTGATGCGCCTGGATCCCACGGCCGTCAAGAGCCTCAAGCGCGCTCACCACCTCCGCCAGCAGCGCATGACCATCTACAACCGCGGCAACCGCGACTGGGTCAAGCGCGAGTCGTGCGCCAAGATCGCCACCGTCGCCAAGGGCCAGTCCTGGACCATGAGCTACACCCTCGACCTGCTCCCCGACCTGAAGTCGGTGCAGAAGTTCATCAAGGTCGAGAAGGCCTGATCTCGTTCGCTTCACGCCGATGCCCGCGCCTCGGCATCGTTCATCGCTTTTCCCCCGTCCTACGCTGATGGGTATGAAGCCGGTGACGAACGCGAAGCAGACCAACCAACGATCGATCACGCGAGCGGTCCAGCCCGGGCCGCTCGTTTTCATTTTTGACCGCGGGGCACGGAGTGCTCTCGCCTGCGTGCTGCTCACGTCGGCGTGCACGATACTCGGTGCCTGCGAGCGCTCGCTCAAAACGGGTGATATCCGCCCGTCGAACTTCACCGCGCCGAACGCCAAGCCCGACGCCAGCTACGTCGTGCGTGGGGTGGTGACGGAGATGCCCGTTGTGGGCAAGCCGAGCTCCGAGCTGCGTGTGCATCACGAGGCGATCGACGACTTCAAGGACGACCAGGGGAAGGTCGTGGGGATGAGCGCGATGGTGATGGAGTTCCCGCCGCTGAAGGGTGTGGATGTTTCGCAGCTCAAGGTCGGCGACAAGGTGGAGATTGCTTTCAGCGTGTGGTGGACGCAGCTCCCGCCTTGGGCGGCGACGAAGATCACGGTGCTGCCGCCGGAGACGAAACTGGAGTTCCGTCCGAAGCGCCCGTTGCCGTGAGAAAAGTGTTGAGTGCTAAGTGCTGAGTGCTGAGTGCTGAGTGCTGAGTGTGGGGAAGCTTTCGCCGCGTGTTTGCGTCTGCGACTGTTCGTCCGTCGCCGCTGGCATTTTCCAAAAACAAACCCAGCGTCCAGCACATAACCAGACGCCGGGTCTCGTGGGGGTTCCATGCGGCCCAGCTTTCGCCGAGCCAGAAGTCTTGGCACATGTCGATTCGAGGAGCCGACAAACTCGGTTCCCGGGCGTGATGAAATTTCTTGGTTCTTTTCCGTGGGCTCTTGACGAACGCGAACACCCCGGAAATCACGTCAAAAACAGGCATCTAGCCCAAGGAATCACCCGGTTGTGGTGATGCCGGTTCTGAGTATCTTCCTTCGACGCCGCGACGGTCATCGATCGCGAACCTCAGCCCTTCTTCCGCCCTTGCAAACCCAGCTTGGTCATCACCTGCTTCAGGTCCGACCAGACCTTGTTGCGGTTCTCCTGCGTGTATTGGCGCAGCAGGAACGCGGGGTGGAACGTGGGCATGACGGGGATCGTCAGGCCCGGGTGCTTCTTCGTGTCCGGGTGAGACCAGCTCGCCCAGGTGCCGCGCATGCGCGACATGGCCTCTTCGGTGTTGAGAATGATCCGCGAGGCCGGCAGGCCCAGCGTCACGATGATCTCGGGCTTCACCGCGGCGATCTGGTCGTACAGATACGGCGCGCACGCCGCGGCTTCTTCGCTCGTGGGCGTGGCGTTGTTGGGCGGGCGCGTCTTCAGCACGTTGGCGATGTAGACCTCGTGCCGACTCAGCCCCATCGCGTAGATCATCCGCGCCAGCAACTGCCCGGCGCGACCAACAAACGGCCTTCCCGTGCGATCCTCATCAAGGCCCGGGGCCTCGCCGATGAACATCAACCGGGCGCACGGGTCGCCCTCGCCGAAGACGATGTTCGTGTGCGCCGTGACAAACTTCGCGTGCGGCTGGTCCTTGTCGTATCGAGCCCGGATCGCGTCGAGTTGCTTCTGCGCCGCCGCCCGCTTGTCATCGACCGTGTGCCAGTCCGTGCGAGGCGGGGGAATGAGTTCAACTTCACCAGCTGCAGCGCCACCAGTGCTTGCGCCGCCGCCGCGAGCGCTCGTTGCCGCCGCGGTCGAGTCCTGCTTGGTGATAGGGACCTTCTCAGGGAAGATCGGGACAAAGTCCACACCCAGGAATCGGCTCGTCAGCGCGTGCTGCCGCACGGCCCTCGCGGGGTTCGCCTGTGCGCTCTTCGCGGAAGTGCTGGTCATGCCCAAAGACTAGCGACGCCGGGAGGGTTCATCCGCCCGGCGTCGCTGGATTGACCGATCAGTTGATTCACCACGAAATCACGGCTGCGCGGGGGTCGTCGTCGCCGGCTTCTCAGGGGTCCCCGGCGCCTTGGGCGCTTCGCCCGCCGGAGTCGAGCCCTCGCCCGTCACCGGCGCCGATCCGCCCTCGGGGACGGCATTGCCGGGCAAACGCTCATCGCTGGGGTTGATCGGCGCGGTCCGCGTCGACGAGCCCTTCATCGGCATCGACGGGCCCTGCTCCAAGCTCGCTTGCAGCAGGGGAACCAGGAAGGCCCCGCCGAAGAGCCCGATCACCACGCCCAGGATCAGCCCCGGTGCGAAGGCGGTCATGAATCGGCTGGGCCCGTTCTTCTGCGGGCTCGAGGTGTGAACGGGGGCTTCGGGGGCTTCAACGGTCATCGGACGTCTCCAGGTGATTCGACTCTTCGGTCGTCGGTTCGGAAGAAGGCCTTGAACGGGCTCTATGGGCACACAGTTTTCGGACGCTCAACGCCCAGACTCAAGCCCGCGTGTCTTCATCCGCTTCAACATCGGTCCGTTGGGCGAACCTTCATGCTCTTTCCGGTGCTCGTGCGGGTCGGACGTCGGCGTGTGAAGCATTCACAACCCCGAAACGAACGACTCAACCCCGTCCCGAGCGCATCCGATGCACCCAGCGGGCGTACGCCCAGACCGAATGGGCCATCTCCGCCCGTCCGGGGTGGTTCAGACCAAAGGCCGTGTGCAGGCGCCACTGCCAGTACGGGCCCTTGAAGCGGAACTTCGAGATCACCGCCAAGCGGGCCAGTTCGTACGCCGCCCCGATCTGTTCGAAGAGCCAGCTCGTCATCGCCGGGTCCCCTCCAGCACGCGCTTGTAGAACTGCACCGTGTCGGCCACCGCCTCGTTCAGCCCCACCACGGGCTGATACCCCAGCAGGTTCTTCGCCAGCGTGATATCCGCCGACGAGTGCTTCACCTCGCCCATCCGCGGCACCTGGAAGATCGGCTGCAACCCCGGGTTCCCGAACGCCTCGGCCATCATCTTCCACAGCTCCAGCAGCGTCGTGCGCGTGCCGGTGCCGATGTTCACCGCCTCGCCCCGCAGCTCACGCGTCGTCGCACCCGCAAGCAAAAGCGCCGCGACGACGTTCGCGACCGGCGTGAAATCGCGGGTCTGTTGACCGTCGCCGAAGATCGTCGGGGCCTTGCCCGCCGAGAGGGCCCGCGCCCACGCGGGAATCACCGCCGAGTACGGGCTATCCGCTCTTTGCCTGGGTCCGAAGACATTGAACAAACGCAGGCTCAACGCCGAGAGGTTGTACGACTGGGCCCAAGCCTTCACAGCACTCTCAGCCGAGAGTTTGCTCGCGGCATAGGGCGAAACCGGCATCGGCACCTGCGTTTCAACCCGCGGTGCGGGCGGCACGCCCGGCGCCAAACCCGTTTCCCCATAGACCGACGACGAAGAGGTCATCACCAGCCGCTTGATCGAATGCCGCCGGCACGCCTGCAACACACGCACCGTCCCCGTCGCGTTCACCGACCACGCACGCTGAGGCTCCGCGATCGACAGCGGGATGCTTCCCACGGCCGCCAGATGAAAGACCACATCACACCCCTCAAACCCCTGGTCCAACGCATCGTCATCCAGCAACGACCCGTGCACAAACCGCACCCGCTGCGGCTCAAGCTCGATCAGCTCCGCCAGATGCTCCGGGGTCGAGTTCGACAGATCGTCAACAACCGTGATCTTCGCCCCCAGCGACATCAACGCGTCGACCAAGTGCCCGCCGATGAACCCCGCTCCACCCGTGACGCACACCGACCTCCCCGCATAGGGGGACGACAGCCTCGACACGAGATCGGCCGGGAGCTTCATCATCGCTGCACGCGGCAAGCAGTCTACCAACCCGTCCACAACCCGGGGCTGCGAAGATGCCAACAAAAACGCGAAAACCCCTGAACAGGGGTCGCGATGTTCGCATTATGAAAGGTATCTCAAGCCCTTAGATGCACGGAATGAAGAACGCGTTGAAGAAGAGGTTGTAATCGCCCTCGTTCACGCCATTGTTCGTGCCGGTGGGGTTCCCAAACGGCGGCAGGGCCGTGCCCTGGTCGTCGGCGATGTCGCACGACGCGCCAATCGCACCGTTCCCCACGCCGGCCTGCGCGAAGAACCCGTCGGCGGCAAAAAAGGCGTTGTAGTCCCCTTCGTTCACCCCGTTGTTCGGCGCGGTCGGCGCACTGAAGATCAGCGGCGTGCCCTGATCATCCGCAATGTCCGCCGGCGAGCAGCCGACGCCGATGGTGACCACGAAGGCCTCGTTTGAAACACCCGTTCGCGACGACCAACCGGTGATGAACCGACCGTTGGGCGAGATGACCGTGGCGGCGACAAGGCGCCGGTCGGTCAGGTCCACCCCGCGCTGCGTGAGGTATGAGCCGAGGGTCTGCATGCCGCTGGCGCTGGTCCAGATGAAGGCCTCAAACCCCGCGGCCGTGCTCGTCTGCCCGACGATGACCGAGCCGTCGTGATTGACGCCCAGCGCATTGGCGAAGACCGACCCGCCCGCAACATCACCCAGCGCCACCATCCCCGTCGCCTGCGTCCAGCGGAAAGCCTCGGACCCGGCGCTCGTGGTGCACAGACCCACCACCACACGCCCATCGGGCGAGACAGCGCGTGCGAGCGACTGATACAACCCACCTTCGAGATCACCCAGCCCCACCATCCCAGTCGCCTGCGTCCAGCGGAAGGCCTCGGTCCCGCTCGCGCTGGCGGCTTGGCCAACAACCACCGAGCCGTCGGCGTTCGTGGCGATAGCGGTGGAGCTGAAACTCCCGCCCTCGAGATCACCCAAACCCACCAAGCCAGTGGCGTTCGTCCAGCGGAAAGCCTCGTTGCCGTTGACGCCGTTGCCGCGCCCGACGATGACCAAGCCGTCGGCGGAGATCGCCAGGGCGGTGCTGTTGAACGTGCCGCCGTCGAGATCACCGAGCGGCACGAGCCCTTCGCTCGCGGTCCAGCGGAAGGCCTCGGGCCCGTTGGCGGAGGTGCCCATCCCCGCGATGGCGGAGCCGTCGGCGCTGATGGCGTTGGATTGGGCGTTGGTGGCGCCGCCGTCGAGATCGCCCAGCGCCACCGTGCCCTCGGCGCTGGTCCAGCGGAACGCCTCAAACCCCGAGGCGGTGTTGGTGCGACCGACGACGATCGAGGCGAAGGGGGTTAGGGCGTAGCCCTGCGTGTACACCGTGCCGCCGGGCACATCGAGGATGGCGGTGAACGTCGCGGGTGCCGCGGCGATGGCGCTCGACGACGCAAGGGCGAGCAGCGTGAGCGCTGAAAGTCGGCGCGTGGATTGAACGGTGCGATTCATGATCTTCACTCTCCGACGGGGCTGATCGGGCGGGTGGCTCCCGCCGCCGATCACGCCCCGTTTCGCCAGCATATGGAGCCAAAGACCACCGCGGCGGCGCGGGACATAAGCAAAAACCCCGCGACACACGTGCCGCGGGGTGGGAGTTGCTCGGATGATCGAACGGCCGGTCCGTTACGGTCGCGGGCTTCGCTGTGCGATCAGAGGCACGGGACGAAGAACGAGTTGAAGAAGCAGTTGTAGTCGCCCTCGTTCACGCCGTTGTTGGTGGCGATGCTGGGCTGACCCAGCGGCGTGCCGTCGTCGTAGGCGATATCGCAGAAGTCACCGATCGCCGCGGGTCCGATGGCGGCCTGGTTGAAGAACCCGTTTGCGGCGAAGAAGCAGTTGTAGTCACCCTCGTTCACGCCGCCGTTGGAGGCGATCGAAGGCTGCGACAAAGGCGTGCCGTCGTCAAAGGCGATATCCGCGGGGCACGTAATCGGCGGCGGCGCGGGGGTGAACCCGAGCACCAGCGTGCCAAGCCCCGCGGCGCTGTTGAACCCGCCAACGCGGACGAGGTACGTCGTGTTCGCCGTCGCCTCGAAGGTGACGGTCGCGAAGGCCGCTCCCGAGCCGCAGTTGTCGTCCTGGCAGGCGATCGCGGTGTTCACGCCCGAGGGGCAGCCCTGATAGACCGCCAGCTTGCTGTCAAAGCTCGGCGCGGCGCTCGTGCAGGTGCCCACGACGACCGAGCCCGCCTGCGTCGGGGTGTACTTGAACCACACGTCCTTAAAGATCTGCGTGCTGCCGGCGTAGTTACACAGCGTGTCCGTCGGGCCGTCGGTGGTGGCGTTGGTGGTGTTGAACGAGTACGAGCCCGGGGTGATCGTCGTGGCGCTGGCGCAGTTGTCGTTGCTGGGCAGGACCGGCGTGGTGACCGTCCACGAGATCGAGTACGTGTTGCGGGTCGAAGAGCCGACCATCGAGGCCTTGAGGTAGTAGTTGGTCGCGACGGGGTTGAGGTTGGTGTAGGTGACGGACTGCGTGTTGGAGGCGGTGTTGTTCGCGGTGACCAGCGCCGAGCCGCCACAGGTGCCGAAGACCTGGAGCTGCATGTTGCCGTAGTTGCGGTTGATGGTGATGGTGCTGCTGATGGACGCGCCGGGCTGGAGCGTCACGCGGTACCAATCTTCGCCGGTGGACTTGCAGACGAGGTTCGCGACGTTGCCGGTCGCCGCGGCCAGCAGCGTCGTGTTCGCCGTGGCGCAGGTGTTGTTGGGTTCATAGACGTCGTCGGACCCGGCCGCGAGAAGATTGCTGAGCGTCGCGTTGGCGTACGCGCTGGCGAAGTTGCCGTAGGAATCGGTGAGGTTGGCGGTGGAAGCGCCGCAGAACGACGGGCCGCAGGTCAGCACGCCGATGAGTTCCTGGGTGTCGTTGCGGTAGATGCCGCTGCCGGATGAGCCGCCCTCGGTCACGCCGCTGGTCCAGTTGGCGCGGACGTGCCCGGTGGCGTTGCAGGGGGGCGTGCTGGTGGAATAGGTCCCGAAGGTGATGCGTTTGTAATCGCCCGAGGGGTGGTGGATCCCGGTGATGCCCAGCCCGTTGGTCAGGGCGGGCGAGGCGTTGGTCCGCCAGGAAACCCAGAAGCGGTTCGCGGGCAGCGTGCCGCGGACCATCAACAGGCACACGTCGTTGGCGGTGCTGGTAGCGTTGCTGAAGAGGTAATCGCAGACACTCGAGAACGAAGAGCTGCCCAGCGCGGGGACCGCCCCGCCGCAGGTGGTCTTCTGATACGTCCAATAGATCGTCGCGGTCTGCGCCTCGGCTTGGGTATCAAGACAGTGTGTCGCGGTGAGGAAGTAGGGCGTCTGGTCGTTGGCAACCGTGCGAACGAGCTGACCCGTGCAGGTGTATCCAACGCCCGCGCTGACGTAATCGATCAGACCGACCGCACGCGCAACCGCCTCCCACGCGCTGTAGCACGAAACATCGTTATGACACGTTCCCGCGGCCTGCGCCGAGACCAGGTTCGGGTCCTCCTGCCAAGGGCGATAGACGTGCAGCAGCCGCTCCACCCGCATGGGCAGAACCTCGGGTCGCCCGGAGGGGAAGTACGCCTCAACGCGGGCGGTATCTCCGAAGACGCGCGGGACGTAATGCTCGCCGCTATCGATGGGGCCCTGGCCTTCAAACTGCCCGTGCGCTTGGCTGGAGTCGCTGGGGTTGTAGACCGTCACCGCGGCGCCCGCGGGCAGGTTCATCGAGTTGAGCTGGATGCGCACCGCGAGGGCGTTGGGGGAGACAAAGTCCGCAACCCAGATCGCCCCGCCGCCCGGCGCGTCGTACCAGCGCCCGAGCGATTCGTCGAAGGAGACCAGCCGCTCGCGCCCGACGGGGAGGAGCTTGCGGTCGGTGCGGTCGAACTCATCGTCGGTGAGGGCCTGCTGGTTATCGAACGGCGACAGGACGATCTTCGGAACGTCGTTGAGCTGTACGCTGAGCAGGTTTGAAACCGCGGGGGTGAGGTCCTGCGCCCGCGTTGAGTTGATGGAGCCGAAGGACAAACACGCCGCCGCCGCGATCAACGCCGGGATGCGAACACGCCTCAAGAAAACTCGAGTCAATGGAAACTCCTCGTTCTGAAGACCTGATGAATCCAATCGAACCGGGGAATCCCGGGGTGAAGACGAACCGTTCACACGGTGCACATTCTGTACCGCACGAACGGGTGGGCTGATCCATCAAAGTACACGATTGTCGCTTGATCGCAAGGGTTATCCCGTATATCCCCTGATTGGAGTAGGTGGAGATTCGGAGCTCAATCGCAGAAATCCTGACACAAGGCAAACAAAAAAAGCCCCGGACCTTTCGATCCGGGGCTTCATGCTTTTCAGAATCTCAGGACG
>JAVTWO010000080.1:0-10535 GCA_032229765.1 Phycisphaerales bacterium
TGGGGTGGACTGGAGCTTCGAACGATGAACCGCAGGAAGACGCTTTGGCTGACGGGTATGGCGTTGACATTTTCGATGGGGTTCGGGGCGTCGGCGCTGGCGCAGAGCGAGGGCAAGGGTGCCGGGCAACCGGCGGGGGGTGCGGCGATGGCGCCGATGACGAGCGAGGGTGGATTCACGGTCGGCGACGAGGGGCACCGCTTCGACTCGGCGCGGGCGAAGGGCTCGCTGATCGCGGTGCACTTCCTTCTCGGTGATGAGTGCCCGTTCTGCATGAAGCTGCTGAACGAGTACACCGCCAGCGCGTCCAGCGTCGCGGGTGTTCGGCACGTCTTCGTGCAGAACATCAGCAAAGAAGCCTTCGAGAAGAAGCTCGCCACGCTCCCCGAGGATCAGAAGGCGGTGCTCTTCCGTGATGTTGACGGGGCGCTGAGCAAGCGCTTCAACGTCAAGGGCGGGTACCAGTTCCACGGGATGGTCATGAACTACCCGGCGCTGGTGCTCGTGAACGACAGCGGCAAAGAGCTGTACCGCTATACGGGGACGTCGAACGCCGATCGGCTGAAGTTCACGGACTTCTCGAAGAAGGTCGCGGAACTGACGCGCGACGACTCGGCGAAGGAAGCGAACCTGGAAGACGGCGTGGCGCTCGCGGGGTACGACGCGGTGCAGTACATCGACGGCAACAAGGCGGTGAAGGGCGAAACGACGTTCACCTCGGCGTACAAGGGCGTGTCGTACCGCTTCGCGAGCAAGAGCACGCTGGAGAAGTTCGCCGCGGACCCGGAGAAGTATGTGCCGGCGTACGGCGGGTGGTGCGGGACGGCGATGGCCGAGGGGAAGAAGGTCGAGGTTGATCCGAAGAACTTCAAGGTCGTCGGCGGCAAGACGGTGCTCTTCTACAACGGTTTCTGGGGCGACGCGCTGAAGGACTGGAACAAGGACGAGAAGGGCCTGAAGCCCAAGGCCGACGAGAGCTGGAATGAGTTGACGCACGCGAAGAAGAAAGGTGCTTGAGCAGGACGTGCCCGGGTGACCGCCTGGGCTTGAAGTGCTGAGTGCTGAAGTTTGTGATTTGCGATTCGAAATAACTATGACCACGCACGCGGGCCTTGCCGAGACTCCATCGGTGGGGCTCGCTTTTTATACGTGTAATGAAGCCAGCGAAGGAGATTCACCGCAGAGGCGCGGAGGCACAGAGAAGAGCGGACTGTTGCAGGAGTTGGTGCGCTGCTCGGGCTGGTCAATCGCTGAGCTGGTCGGCGGTGGCGCGGTGGCTGTGTGCGCGTGCGACGGAGATCAGGTGACGAAGGGTGGGGACCGCGGCGCCGCGGGCGCGGTTGTGTGCGCCGATTGTGAAGGCTGTGCGCCACTGGCGGATGAGTGTGCGGTAAGCGCTGAGCAGGTTTGAGTGTGGGTCGTAGATGTCGGTGGATTCGGAGAGGACGCCGTTGAGCTCGACGATTTCGAAGGCGGTGCCTTGGCGGAGTTCTTCGACTGAGCGGTAGCGGATATCGAAGCGACCGAAGTTGAAGCCGGGCAGAGCGCCGGCGGCTCGGCGGATGGATGCGAGCAGCGCATCGGAGCGGAGGTGGCTGCCGCTGCGGAAGAGTGTGCCCTGGCAGTGGTTGCCCGCGAAGGCGAGGGGGAAGTTCTGACCCGCAGGGATGACGGTGTCGAGGTGGCGTTCGTGGCGGGCGAGGAAGGTGCGGGCCTGCATGCGGAAGCGTGGGTGCGACCAGATGAGCGTGCGGAGGGTGGAGCGGCCGTCGCCTTGGAGAACGGGGAAGACCTTGTCGGTGATGGAGAATATCTCGCCTTGCGGGTTGCTTGGCGTGCGGACGAAGAAGATGCCGGCTTCGTACGGGCCCGGGCTGAAGCGTTGCAGGAGCAGCGCGTCCGGGCAGGCGAGAAGCGCGGCGCGGGCGTGATCGATCGTGCGGACGAGCTTCACGGCTGAGCCGCGTTCGCCGACGTCGGGCTTCAGCACGACGGGGAATGTCCAGGCGTTGGCTTCGATGTGCTGAAGGATGGCGTTGAGTCGGTTGTCAAGTGGGCCCGGGGGGATCAGCGCGTGGGGTGCGGTGAGATCGGGCGGGAGGTCTTTGAGGATCGCGTGTTTGCTCTCGCCCACGAAGCCTCCCAGTGGAAAGGCGGGGTGGGTATTGGCGGCGGTGAAGACGGTGAAGGAACGGTGACGGGCGGCGAGGGCGAGCAGAACGGGCACGAGCGGCGCGTAGAAGACCGTGCGGGGCCAGAACTCGTAGCGGGCGGTGCGGGCAACGCGCGCACGCAGACGCGTGGTCAGGGCGATGCGCTGGCGGTGATCGCCGCGGTGCGACGGAGTGTCGGACGTCGCGGTGATCATGTGTGGGCGGGCGATGGAGAGGTGATCGGCGGTGTGATCGGTCCGGCGGCCGAGTCGCGGGCAGGCTCGCGGTCGAGCTTCAGCGTGTACGCCGAAGGCGGGACGTGTGCTTGACGATGATCAAACTGGTCATCGACCGCGTGGTAACGCATGACGATCTGGATTGGGGTCAGATCGACGCAGGTGATCGAGACGGTCGATGCTTCGGCGCGGGACATGAGCACGCCGAGCTGCGGGGCTTCGTCGTAACGAGAGAGATGGAAGCTCTCTTGCCGTTCAATCCACTCGTTCGCGTTCGCGGCGGTGAAGAGGCGGTTGAAGTGCTCGCGGCGGGGCGGATCGACGAGGTGATCGCCCAGGCCTGAGGATGTGGCGAAGAAGGGGGAGCGGAGGCGCGGGATGTGGTTGAGGGTTGGGCCTGCGATGGAGGAGACGAGCTCGATGAGTTGCTGGCCGTCGGTGATGATGAGGCGAAAGGGCGGGAAGCGGTCGAAATCAAGGGCGAGGGCGGCGGCGGCGGCGTGGTTGATGGAAGTGTGCGCGATGAGACAGGGGATGATGATCCCGCGTGAGAGGCGGGCAATCGGCGTGCTGGAAGCGGCGGGCGTTGTGGGCGGGTTGACGTTGAGGAGGGCGAAGACGAGGCCCGCGTCGCTGGCGGCGATCCATGTGCCGCCGCTCTGTGGATCGGTGGGCATGAGGCAGCGCGGCGAAGCGTCAATGACGCGCGGGGGATGGGCGTGCGGGCGCGTGCGTTGCTCGTCGCGGTTCATCACCACGCGCGTGATTGTGCGTGCGTCGAGCGAGGGGATGATCGTCAGCGTGCACACGTGGACTGCTCGGCGGTGGTGTCAGGTGGTGGGGAAGTTCACGGGGGTTGAAGGCGCGTAGCCGAAGCGATCGGGGAGGATCGCGCCGAGCGAGCGGGCCATGACGCCGATGAGGGCGTGGTGATGAATGGTGTGGCTGAGGACGAAGGCGGCTTCGCGGACGGGCGAGGTGGACAGGACCGCGGGCTTGCCCCCCTCGGTGAAGATCGTGCTCATGACCCAGCGTGTGTCGGGTGCGGGCGTGCATTTCGCGGCGCGGTTGAGGCGGCTCAGCAGGTCGTCGACGGCGGCCATCGCGCTGGGCAGATCGGTCTCGATCGAGGTGTTGCGTTCGCGGTGGTCGTAGTTGATCACGCCGAGTTCGATCGCGTGCAGAAGCGCTTCGACGTGATCGAGGGTGTGACGCGTGTGCGAGGCGATGGAGGACTTCACCGGGCCCACGGGGTTCTTGGTGTAGTCGCTCGCGGAGAGCTGCGCGAGGATTCGGGAGTGCTGCAGCAGCGTGGTGTGGATGGCGAAGAGCGCGCGGGTGAAGTCGGGGATGTGTTCGATCTCCGGCCTCGCTGGCGCGGCGGCGGCATCGACGGGGGCGTTGCTGCTGGAGTTGGACTCGGTCGAGAGGTTGAGCATTGTGCGTTCCGGCCTGGCGGGTGGTGCGTGAGATGAACACACCGGTGTGGTGAGATACGAACTACTTCACGGGCTTGATCGCGGCTTGCGTGAGAATCGTGGGGCTGATCTGGTCGGGGTTGACGATCATGAGCAGCAGCGTGCCTTGGCGGGTGATGTCACCCTTGAGGGTGACGATGTCGCCCGCGTAGGCGGCGAGCTGCTCGTTGAGCGGGCGCAGATCGGGCCCGCAGAGGATGAGCATCGCGGCTTGTCCGCGGTCGTCGTGAACGACGAGGGCGGGAGGGATGCCGCCGCGGACGCAGCGCTCGGCGCACTCGCGGTGAATCAGGCCGATGCCGGGCTTCATGGCGCCGAGGTAGCACTTGCTGTCGGCGATCTCTCCGAGCAGCTCGCGGTTGCCCAGCGTGATCGGCGGCTTTGGCGTTGGAAAGCTCGCGGTGGATCGACGCACGGCGTCGTCGGCGGTGTCGAGCTCGATCATCCGGCTGCCGCCGCGATCGAGAAGATACCCGGTGATCTCGACGGGCTGGTTGTCGAAGGGTGCGGCGCGTTGTCCGCCGCCGAACTTGCCCATTTCGACGATCAAGAGCGTTTCACCCGCGGGCAGGTCCCCCACTGCCTCGGCGAGCGTGAGCATCGGGTACGGGCGTGCGAGCAGTGTGCCGCGGAATGTGCGGGCGTGGGCGGTGTCCCACGATGCGTCCCCGGCCGACGGACGAAGGGCGTTGAGTGCGACGGCACAGAAGACCATGACCAGCGGCAAAGCGCACGCGAGCACAAGGGCCAATCGGCGTACAGACCTCGGCGCGGGGAGGTACCCGACGTAAAAGCCATCGCCTGTTCCGGGAGTGGACGACGCGGGCGTCGGTGTGCTGGGCTCATCCATGAGGCACCTCATGGGCTTGAGCGGCTCCGGCGTTTTCGCCGTCTTTCAAAGGGTCGGGCTTTGATTGCACCTGCACGCGACCCGCGACGACGCGGACGGGGTACGTGCGAACCTTCTCGGTGAACGGGGGCGGAGCGCAACCGTCCTCGGGCTTGTACTGCCAGCCGTGCCAGGGACAGGTGATGCAGCCGTCGATGATCTTGCCCTCGCCCAGCGGCCCGCCCTGATGCTTGCAGACGTTGTGCACGGCATGGAACGACCCGTTGCAATTGAAGACCGCGATGCGCTCGCCGTCGGGTGTGCACACGGTCTTCGCTCGCGTGACGGGGAAGCTCTCGCACGCGCCGGCGTCGAGCCAGCCCTGCTGATCCGGCGATTGCCCCGTGTCTTTGCGCGTTTCACGCAGAGCCGAGGCGACGTGCAGAACCGTGACGCACAGCACGCCCAAACACAACAGAACGCCCGGCACGACCGAAACGCTGCCACGGAGTGCACCGAAGATGACGTGCCCGACCGCGAGCGCGTACGCGACGTAAGCGAGCATGTGCAGGTTCTTCCACACGCGGGCAGAAAGAACCGAGAGCCACAGATCGTGACTGGTCGCGGCGAGCAGGAAGAGGATCAGCAGAGCCCCGAAACCCAGCAACTGAAACGGGATTGTGCGCAGCTCGACGATCCCGGGCGCGGTGGAGAAGAGTGACGAGAGCGGATCGAGATTGCCGAAGCCGTGGTAGTAGACGAGGCTGAGCAGGCCGTGGGCGAGGGCGATGAGGAAGGTCAGGACGCCCAAGTGGCGTCGGTTGGAAAGCACGGGCAACAGAGTTGGAAAGAAGCGAGCCAGCGGGCCGATGCACAGCACGACGTGCAGCAGGATGATGGCGCACGAGCCCAGGGCCCGCATGACGACGATCTCGTCGCTGGTTTCGTGACCCGCGGGCTCGCTGAGCTTGTGCACGAGCACGAAGGAGGCGAGGTAGGCAACGACAGCACCGAGCGCGACGCTGTCGTAGACGCGCTTATGCCGACTCCATTGCACCGCGACGTACGAAACACTCACGGAAGGGCTCCGCTCTGGACGAGATCTTGTACACGCTCCGCGGGATTGATGCCCCGGACCGCCTGTAAAGGACGCATAAAGAACAGCGCCCACGCGGCGGAGGCGATGAGCACCGGCGCAAGCACGAACCACACGAGCCGATGGGTTCTTCGCTGCGGCTTGGTCATGGTCGGGACTCCGCGTGTGCACCAGCTACGGGCGGTTGTGGGGACTTCATTCGCAATGCGCGACGGACCAAATAAGGCCAGAGCGCGACGCACCCGGGAAGCCAGATCAAGCGGGCTGCGAACGAAGCGGAGGCGGACTTCGGTTCGATCCGCACCAAACCACCCAGCGCAAGGAGCCACGCCGCGGCGATGAAGCCGACGACGACGTAAAGGCAGAACACAAGTGTGAAGACCAGCGCAAGCACCACGAATCCCACGCTCCAAGCGGGCTTCTGTAAGAAGCCTTCATGAAGTGAGATGCCGACGGGTTGAGTTTGGTTACGGGTCGAGAAAAACTCTGACCCGATCGGCAGCCGCGTAACCCTCGGGCGTCGTCGGCGTCTGAAGAGGTGGTGATACGCGGCGAAGAGCCGACAACTCGGAGGGTTCGCACCATGCCGGCCTCTTTGGCCTTCCACCGTGTGATGCCCGAACCACCCGCCCCGATCGGCTCGGCGTGGTCGCTGTCGCATCAGGTTCACCATCGCACCGAACGCCTCCGCGGGGTCAACGTCCCCGTGACCGAATGGTCGGGCGGCGGCGACGAGCTTGACCCGACCGTCATCCTTCTGCCCGGTCTTCTGGGGCAGAACCGCCACTGGGCACGCACCGCCCTTGGGCTCCGCGGTGCCTCTCGCTGCGTGGGGCTTGAGATCCCGTATACCGAGCTTTCCAGCGCGAACTGCTCCATCGAAGGCACCACCGCCATGGCGGCTGAGTACCTCGATCGACACGTCGCCGGACCTGTGGTGGTCGTGGGGAACTCCGTCGGTGGGCACGTGGCCGCTCGGTTGGCGATGCTCCGCCCCTGGCGTGTGAAAGGCCTGGTGTTGGCGGGCGCGGGCGGCTTGCACGAGCGGCAACCCACCGGCGAGGTGGTGACGACCCCGAGCCGCCAGTGGCTCCGCGAGCGCTTCGGGTGCATGTTCCACAGACCCGATGTGCACGTGACGGAGGAAGAACTCGACCGGGCGCTGGCGATGTTCGCTGACCGTTCGTGTACACGGGCGTTCATCCGTATGGCCCGCTCATCACGCGACGATCTACTGGAAGAAGCCCTGCCCAGCCTCAACTGCCCGACGCTGCTGGTCTGGGGTGAGAACGACATCATCACCCCCGAAGAATCGGCCCTGGCTTTCCATCGCGGTATCCGCAACTCCCGCCTTCGCTGGCTCGAATCCTGCGGGCACGCGCCGATGATCGAACGGCCTGAACGCCTCGCCAGTATGATCGAATCGTTCATCGAGTCCATCCACCGGCACGATGAAAACGAGGATCACTCGGCTTGAGCTTCCGTTGGACCAGCCTGATCGGCACCGCCCTGAGCGCGTACACCGCGCGCCGGCGTCGTTTGCTGCGCGATCGGGACTGGTGGACCGCCAACACGGCGCACGTGCAACTGACGCAACTGACCAACCTGCTCAAGCACGCCCGCAACACGCGGTTCGGGCTTGAGCATGGCTTCGCCTCCATCGCACGCCGATCGGGCAGCGACCTGCTCCGCGAGTACCGAGAGCGCGTCCCCGTCAGCGACTTCGGCGCGTTCCGCAGCGCCATCACCGAAATGCGCGAGCACGGCGCACGCGATGTCCTCTGGCCCGGGCTCATCAAGCACTACGCCCAGACCAGCGGCACAACCGCGGGCGATAAGTTCATCCCCGTCTCGCAAGAGATGATGCGCAGCAACTTCCGCTCCGCGATGGACATCTTCGCCCTCGCGCCCTCGTTCGGCGTCTCATTGCCCGATCTCACCCGCGGGCGATCGCTCTTCCTGGGCGGCTCCACCGACCTGAGCATCAACCAGCACGGCATCGCCACAGGTGACCTCTCCGGGCTCGTCACACCCTTGATCCGCTGGCCTCTGTCGGAGATCTACTCGCCCGGACCGACCGTGGCCCTGATGAGCGACTGGACGAAGAAGATCGAGGCGATGGCGCAGCAGTGCGTGTCGCAGGACATCCGCATGGTCAGCGGGATGTGCTCGTGGCAGCTCGTGCTCTTCTCACGCGTGATCGAACTGGCCCGCACGCGCAACGCCAGCGTCCGCACGCTGAAAGATGTTTGGCCCAACCTGCGTCTGCTCGTCCACGGCGGCGTCCGCTACGCGCCCTTCGACCCGCGCATGCGAGAGGCGTGGTCGGGCGATACCGCCGGCGAGTTCTCCCCCGCTCGCCTTGAGCTCTACCCCGCCAGCGAGGCGTTCGTGGCGATGCAGGACACGCCGGGGGATCCGTCGCTCCGGCTCATGAGCGATGTGGGCAACTTCCTCGAGTTTGTCCCCATCGAAGAGATCAACAACGCAAGCCCCACCGCGCACGCCGCCCATGAGGTCGAGCCCGGGCAGCGGTACGTTGTCGTGCTTTCCACCTGCGCGGGGCTGTGGCGTTGCATTCTGGGTGATGTGGTGGTCTTCGATACCGTCCCCGATGATCCCTTCGCTCATCGCGTAGGCAACGGGCCCGCTCGTCTGCGGATCGTCGGTCGGCACAAGCACTTCATCAACGCCTTCGGCGAGAACCTGATCGTTGAGAACATCGAAACCGCCGTGGCGCACGCGGCGGGCGAGTCGGGTCTGGTCGTCGGTGAGTTCACCGCGGCGCCGGTCTATCCCACCTCCACCTCGCGCGCAGGGTTGGAGCTTGTCGTTGAGCTGAACAACCCAGAGCCCAACGCGCTCCAGCGGTTTGCACAGGCCTTCGATGAGTCGCTGAAGAACCAGTGCGTGGACTACTCGGTGAAGCGGTCGGGCAATCTGGGAATGACTCCGCCACGCGTGACAACCGTGGCGATGGGGACGGTCCACCGCTGGATGGCCTCACGCGGCAAGCTGGGCGGGCAGCACAAGTGCCCACGCTGCGCCAACTCACGCGACTACGTCGACGGCGTGCGCCAAGCCGGCGACATCGTCGATGCGCTCAACACCAGCGCTCGCGTGACCAGTGCGGGCGACGGCACCGCCGTCGAGCTCAAGCCCGCGGCGATGACGTCGTAAACGTTCTTCTCTGACCCGCACCGACCTTCAGGGCTTGTCTTCCCAGTTTGGGTAGTACGTGGGTTTGATGCCCCATGTCTCGGCCGCGAAGCGTGCGACGATGTCCGCAGAGGCGTCGATGGCGCCCGAGCTGCTCGCCAGCGCACCGGAGATCGGCCCCAGCGCCACGATGCGGGCCTGCTCAACGCCCTGACGGTTGAGGTACTTCGCCTCCACCGCGACCGCGCCGTCGCCAACGCCGTAGAACGGCGAGCCGAAGAGGTTGGCCGCACCGGAGATGCCGCGTGCAACGACATTCCCCGAGTCCAGATGCACAAAGCGGTAGCGGATCACCAACCGCTCGTCATTGGCAGAGCCTGAGCCGGCTTCCTTGAACGAGCCGAGCGTGGTGAGCTTTTTCACCAGCCGTTCGCGGAACTGATCCTCCTGTTCCTTGGTCAGCTCGGCAATCCCCTTCTCCTGCTCGACCGTCACGAGCGCCACCGGTGCCAACCCACCCGCCTGCGGCGACGGGGGCATCTGCAGCACCAGCGTCTGCGCGGGCGTGCACCCGCCGGCCAATGACAGCACGATCCCCGCACAGCCCAAGGCCAGCCCACGCGTCATTGCTTTCACCATCGAGTTTCGATTCAGCGTCATTCGAACACTTCTCCAAAGACCGTTCCCGTTCCAAAGACCATTCCCGAGCAGGTTCAACGAACACGAGCCCCATCCATGATGCCGCGGTGGCGCGCGGGATTCGCACGCGAGGCTCGCATCCATGCGCGGGCATGAATCAGGGACAATACACCCGTCGTGACGCTCACCACGAACCACAGAAACCAAATCGGGGGAACGGCCCCCCCGGATCGGCCGCGAAACCACCTTTGAACCCCGGGGGCTTGAGGCGGGGGGTTGACTTGCGTAAAGTCTGGACCTGTCGCCGGAGGTCTTTGGCTGGTTCCGCCAGCCCCCGCCGGGTGAATGGGGCGGTAGCTCAGTTGGTAGAGCGCGTCGTTCGCAATGACGAGGTCGGGAGTTCGACCCTCCTCCGCTCCACTTTCCAGCCAAGCAAGGCCCTCCGTACGTCGGAGGGCCTTGTCGTTTTTGCCGCCTCCGGGGCTGTTTTTCATCATTCGAACTCATCCGAGCGGAACGTGTACGACGGCTTTTTGTGTAAAGCCATCACATTTCGCGCATTCACCGGGCTTACCCCATGATCAGGTGTTATGCTCACCTCGTCGCGCCAGCCCCTTTGGCGCGCGGAGGCCTGACCATGAACCGACTTTCCCTGACCGTCGCGGGCCTGATGTGGTCCGCCGGGTGTTGCTTCGGCCAGCCTTACCCGGCCGTCAGCACCGGTTCGCTCAGCGGCGGACCCAGCATCGCCTATTCGATCTCCGTGACAAGCAACTCGGTTGTCGGGCATTCCGACTTCACCAGCGGCAGCCAGCGGGCTTTCTTCTTCGTGAACCCCACCATCTGGCCCGTGCCCAACGGTGTGGGCGTTCCCAGCGGCACGATCACCCCGTACATCGGACGACGAATCAACAACGCGCTCACGACCGTCGGCGCGGGCGTGAA
>JAVTWO010000081.1:0-64206 GCA_032229765.1 Phycisphaerales bacterium
GATCCCGTCCAGCCACTGATGGGCAGGCGTTCCCACGAGCTCGCCCTGCCCCACCCCCCACAAGCCCGCGGCCGACCGTGTCGCCCCCAGAACCACCCCGGCGCGATCGACCACCAAGCCCACCAACCCCGGAATCAGCTCAAGATCAGGTACCCCAGTCGGTATCACAAGGCCTCTCTTGGTTCATTCTTCAACCATATCGCCGATTCGCGTTATCACGATAGCTCGCACTCAAACGCTTAACAACGGTATTTCGTATTTTTTTGTGCGAACAGTTGCAATAGTTGTTCAAAAAGCGCAAGCAAAGCCCACTCTCGCCCCTCGATCGTTCTCGGAACGGTTGGCACGCTGGTTGCAGATGGAGCCTTGTCGGACGTGAGATCGATTGACAAGGACAGATCGCGAGGAACGTTGCAGGGCTGAGTTCGAACCGTTCTGCAGACCTTCAAAGCCTCAAACACCCCCTTTCACGGCTTTCGCGCACGACACGGTTTGGATGAGAGACCTGGCCTCGCTGGAACGAGATCGAGAGAACAACATTTTGAGCCCTGAGTTGCACGCGGGTTGAGGGAGACCCGTTGCGACGAGATCAGAGGAGTGGCCCGGCGGAAACGTCGGGTTGGGCGAACCAGAATTTTCACGAACTTGGACGCTGCGTTGGTGTCCAGGAAACGAGGGAAGAAATGGCCAAGTGGGCTGGCCATTTCGCCCTCGTTCTCTTTTTTGCCCCGTGCGGTTCTGCAACCTCCGGCACGCCTTGCCCGGTCTCTCACCCCGGCAATCCGCGGCCGTCTGCCGCGTTGAGCGTTTTGAACACCGAGTCATCGTGGTGGTGACGGTCGCCCGCGGTTCCGAGAACCACGGCGCTGCGGCCCGGCGGTGTGCGTGTGCGTGTGCATTCGGCGTGGATCTCCGAGGACGATCTCGCACGCGAAGAAAACGCATTCAATCTCAATGCGGGTTGAGATCGCGGCGCTCCGCGAAAGTTGCGCACGCGCCGGTGATACGCGGACGATCGAGCCTGCGGGTGTGTTCGGTTGGAAGGATTGTGCGGGCTTCAGAGACATTGCGCGGAAGTTTGCAACCCACGGGGTGCGGCGCTCGAAGCGCAGGGTGTCGATAGCAGGAGCGGGACGCGATCGTTCGTCCCGGCCCATACGCGTCGGGCCTCTTCAACCGACGCGCTCTTGCCGAGACCAGCGTGCAAGCGGGGCCCACCGGCGCAACATTCGCGACCGAGGGGCACACTTGCGCCAAACCGGACGGTTCACCATGGCCAAGATGCCCCAAGAGCCCGAGGCGTTCGCCGAGCGCGTTGCGTACTTGCTGCGGACGATGCAGCCCGATTACTCCATCGAGCTGACGGGCCCGCGCGAGCTCATCGTCAACGGTCGGCGGCTCGACCTGGAGAACCTCTACCGCCTGGTCAACCACGACCCCGACCGCGGGCAGGAGATCATCGAGCATTACCTCGACCAGTTGTTCTCGGGCGAGGCCTCGACACTGAACACCGTCGGCTTTGATGCGGTGAGGCACCGCGTGATGCCGCGGATCCAGCCGGAAACAATCTTTGAGCATCTCAGCCGCGAGCAGGTGGCGCACGTGCCGTTTGTCAACGGGACGGTGGTGGTCTTCGTGATCGACATGCCGCAGATGACCGTGAGCGTGACGACGGAGCAGATGGTCCGCTGGCGTGTCTGCGGCGAGGAGATGGAAGAAGTCGCACGCGAGAACCTGCAGAACATGTCGCGCGAGATCGAGCTGCAGGTGGTGACCAGCAAGGAGAACGGGCGGGCGATCATCATCGCGGAGCAGGACGGCTACGACGCCGCCCGGTTGCTGCTGACGAATCTCTACGGCAAGCTCGCGCCGCGGCTGGGCGGGGACTTCTACGTCGCCACCCCGGCGCGGGACATGTTCGTGGCGCTGTCGATCAGGCCTGAGCCGTTCGTCCGCAGATTGAGCGGGCGCGTGCTGGAGGATTACCGTCGACTGCCTTACCCCATCAGCCCCGAGTTCTTCCTGGTCACGCGCGACGGGGTCGCGGGGACGCGTCAGGAAACCAGCGAGAACGAAAACCAGAGCGAGGCGGCGTAACGACGATCACGCAGGGCGGTGCACTTTGAGGAGTGCCGCTGGTGGACAGAGAGACAGACACCCCGCTACAAGGCGAGAGCCCTGGAATCGGGTTTGGGTTGAGTGTTCCGGGCTTCGAACCGGACCAATCCCCGGAAAGAACGCGAAAGAACGGGCGGAATCGGTTCAACCGAAGGGGCGGTGCGTGCCGATAACTTGACCGATGGGCCCGGACGTTTCCCCGATCTTGCAGCTTGAAGTCCCGATGATCGTCGTGCTTGGTCGGCGTGAGCTGTCTACGCGCGATGTGGTAGGGATGGTCCCAGGGGCGATTATCGAGCTGCCCAAGTCGGCCGACGACGAACTCGAACTGCTGGTGAACAACAAGGTCGTGGGGCTCGGACGCGCTGTGAAGGTCGGTGAGAACTTCGGAATCCGTATCACGTTCATCGGCGATCTGAAGAAACGCATCGCCGCCCTGGGTGGTGACGAGGCGAAGGAAAGTTCCGCGAAGGCAGAGCAGGATCTCGACGCGCTGGCTGAAGCGCTGCTGCAGAATCAGGGTTGATGCTGCTGAGCGGGCGCGAAGTTGCACTTTCGCGTGGTGTGGCTTGCGTGCGATGAAGAATACAACCAAGACACCCTCGGCTGAAGCCGAGGGCTCTGATGGTTAATCGACACTTGCCGGCTCGCTGGGCTTGGGGGCCTTGGTCTTCGCGCTGACGGGTTGAGCGCTCACCAGACTCAGCATCCGGTCCAGCGCCTTGAGCGCCAGCTCGCGGGCCTTCGGGTGCACCGTGATCCGATTCACCACCTTGCCCTTGACCAGGTTGTCCAGCACCCACAGCAAATGCGGCTGGTCGATCCGGTACATCGTCGTGCACAGGCACTGACACTCGCTGAGGATCCGCGCCTGCACGCCCCGTGCCGCGGCGGCTTTGCACAGGCGGTTCACCAGGTGCACCTCGGTCCCCAGCGACCAGCGCGAGCCGGGCTTCGCTTCATTGATCGTCGTGATGATGTACTCGGTCGAGCCCGCAAGGTCCGCCAGATCGACGACTTCCTTCGCACACTCCGGATGGACCAGCACGGTGGTGCGCTGGTCGGCGGGGAGGGACTCTTCCATCTGGCGGATCGCGTGGATGTGCTCGGGCCTGAAGAGCTTGTGCACCGAGCAATGCCCGGCCCACAGCAGAACCTCCGCGGTTTTGAGCTGCCCGGGTGTCATGCCGCCGAGCGCTTCGCCCTTCGCGGTCTTGCGCGGGTCGTACACCGCGGTCTGCGTCTCGACATCAAGCCCCAGAGCGGCGGCGGTGTTTCGCCCGAGGTGCTGATCGGGCAGGAAGAGGACCTTGATCTGCTCGTTGGGGGCCTTGGGTTTGACGCCGCCGTCGAAAGCCCACTTCAGCACGAGCTTGGCGTTGCTGGAGGTGCAGACCGCGCCGTCGTGCTGACCGACGAAGGCCTTGATGGCGGCGGTGGAGTTGATGTAGGTGATGGGGATGACGCGGACGGGGCCCTTGACGTTCTTCTTCAGGGCGTCGTGGATCTGCTTCCACGCCAGGACCGCTTCGTCGTGGTCGGCCATGTCGGCCATCGAACAACCGGCGGAGAGGTCGGGCAGGATGACGCTCACGTCGTCAGGCGTGAGCATGTCGGCGGTCTCGGCCATGAAGTGCACGCCGCAGAAAATGACGTACTTCGCCTTCTGCTCCGCGACCTTCTTCGCCGCGAGCTGCGAGAGCTTCAGCGAATCGCCCGTGAAGTCCGCGTGGCGGATGACCTCGTCGGCTTGGTAGTGATGACCGAGGATCACCAGGTCGGAGCCCAGCTCTTTCCGCCGCGCGGCGATGGCCTGCGCCAGCGAATCGGGCGACGCGGTGAGGTAGTGCTCAGGGAGTGAGGGCTGCCAGAGCATGCCGCATGGTAGCGTGCTGGACCGGACGGGTCAGGAAGCGTGCGAACGCTCGATCCGCGGGAGCTGCGACGCCGGGGTGTTCGAGAGTGCACGAGCGGAGCGGACGTAGATATCACTCAGCCAGCGTCCGCTGCGGTCGAGGCGCACGCCGTGGGCGGCGTAATCGGAAATCTGGAGCTGCCCGTCGACGAGATAACAGAACTGGTGCGTGCCGACGTCGAGGTTGATCGTCGCCTCCCACCAACCGGGCGGAACACGGTGCATCGCCACCGCGGCACGCGACCAATCGGTGAAGCTCCCGATGATCACGACGCTCGAAGCATCCGGCAGAAAGACGCGGAAGACGGCTTCGCCATGCTCATTCACGGCCACCATGATCAACCCCTTCGTGTTGAAGGCGGAGTCTGGAACCGAATCGTGAATCCTGCACCCACCAAACTGTTGTACCGCGCCGAAGAGTAAAAGATCGGTCGAAAATCACAATTCACCCGATCGGGCGGGGGATCTCTGCTTTGACCGTGTCGTGCGGTGATCTTTCGAAAGACTTTCGAATGATCCGGTGTTACGGCTTGGGCTTTTCTTTGTTGCCGCCGGCGGACTTTGGTTCCACCGGCGGGTGCTTTTTCAGCTCTTCCGCGGCTCTTTCCGCGGGGATGAACTCCAGGCATTCGCTGTTGATGCAGTAGCGCAGACCCGTGGGCGCGGGCCCGTCGTTGAAGACGTGACCCAGGTGGGCCCCGCAGGTGGAGCAGGTGGTCTCGGTGCGGACCATGTTGTACGAAGTGTCGAGATGCTCGTCGATGACGCCGGCGGTCATCTCATCGCTGAACGAGGGCCAGCCGCAGTGCGAATCGAACTTCTGCTCGCTGGTGAAGAGCGGGGTTTTGCAGGCGAGGCAGCGGTAATAGCCCTTCTCGAAGTGGTTCCAGTACTTGCCGGTGAAGGCCCGCTCGGTGCCCTTCTGGCGCATGATGCGGAACTGCTCAGGGGTGAGAAGCTGGCGCCACTGCTCGTCGGTCATCGCGCCGGGATTGGTCTTGGCCATGAGTGCAAGGTCCTTGCTGGTGTTGGTTGGATCGGTCTCTTTGGTGGCATTGGTGCCGGCGTTGGGGGTGGTGGAAGCGGTGGATTCTGCCGCCTTTTCCGCAGGCTTTGAGGGAGCTTCCGCGGCGCGATCGCCACCACCCGCACGCGAACACGCACCGACGATCGGCACCACGCCCGCCATCGCCAGCATCAATCCGAGCACAACCGCGGATCGCGAAGAAGACAAACGAACACGAAACGAAGGTGTACGCATGGTCATATGTACCTGTGAGGGCGTGGGAAGGTTCACACTCGTTGGATGCCGCGGAGCTTTCCGCGGTACAACGCGAGAACGCCGCGAAATCACCGATGGACATAGCCGGTCGGCACGCGTTCGCACGAACGGTATGTGAGCACATCGCAGGTCGTCAGCCGATCAGCCCGCGGATGAACTCGCCGGGCGATTGCCCCTTTTCGATGGCCTCGATGAGCGCCGAGCCGACGATGAGTGCGTCGGCGTGGGGCTGCAAAGCGCGGACCTGCTCGCGGGTGCGGATGCCGAAGCCCGCCGCCACCGGCACCGGCGAGATCCCGCGGAGGCCCGCGAGGTACGAACCCACCGCATCCAGCGAAACGCCCGTCGATGCGCCCCCGCCCGCTGATCCGCCCGTGACGCCCATCGACGTGACGGCGTACAGAAAGCCGCCGCTGCGTGAGGCGATCATCTTCGCGCGGTCGGTCGGCGTGGCGGGTGTGACCATCTGGATCAGCGCGATGCCCAGCGAGGCCATCTCTTCGCGCAGCGCGTCAGACTCCTCCAAAGGCAGGTCGGGGATGATCAGCCCCGCGATGTTCGCGTCTTTCAGGCGCGGGCCCAGCGTGCCGGCGCTGATGGTCAGCAGCGGGTTGAGGTAGCTCATGATCGCCAGCGGGCAGGCGCTGCGGATGCCCTTCAGCTCGGTCAAAAGCCAATCAAGGCTCGCCTGCTGCTGCAGCGCCACGGCGCTCGACCGCTGGATCGTCACCCCGTCGGCCATCGGATCCGAGAACGCCACACCCAGCTCGATCACGGCACTGAGCGGTGCGAGCTGTTCGATCTGCGACCGCAGGGCCTCACGTGTGGGAAAGCCGCAGGTCAGGTAGGGGATCACCGCGGGCGAGCCGCTCTGACGCTTGCTGCGGATGGACTGTTCGATGGTGTGCATGGGTTCTCGATGCTCAAAGAAGAAACGGTTCACAACAAACCGAAGAAGACTCGCGGCTGTTCCACGTTCAACACACGATCAGGAGAGGACCTTCATCAGGATCGGCATGTCCTTGTCGCCGCGCCCGCAGAGGTTCACCAGCACGGTTGCGCCGGGGTTGGCCTTGCCGTAGTTCTTCGCCGCCGCGAGCGCGTGGCTGGGCTCGAGCGCGGGCAGGATGCCCTCCATTCGGCAGCAGTCTTTCACCGCCGCGAGGGCTTCCTCATCACCCGCCTGCACGTAGCTCACGCGTCCGACATCGCTCAAGAACGAGTGCTCGGGCCCGACACCCGGATAGTCCAGCCCCGCGCTGACGGAGTGCGAGTCGCTCACCTGCCCGTTCTGATCCTGCAACAGGTAGCTGTAGCAGCCGTGCAGCACGCCCGGTCGGCCGTGGGTGATCGTTGACGAGTGCTCACCGGGCGTATCGCCGCGTCCGCCCGCCTCGACGCCGAAGATCTTCACCGACGCATCAGCAAGGAACCCGTGGAACATGCCGATGGCGTTCGACCCGCCGCCGACGCACGAGAAGACCGCGTCGGGCAGGCGCTGGGCCTGCTCGAGCATCTGCTGGCGCGACTCGCGCCCGATGACGCTCTGGAACGTCCGCACCAGCCACGGGAACGGGTGAGGCCCGACGGCACTGCCCAGCAGATAGTGCGTCCCCATCGGGTCGCTCACCCAATCACGCAGCGCCTCGTCGATCGCTGCACGCAACGTCTGGTCGCCGCTGGTGACGGGGACGACCTCCGCACCAAGCCACTTCATCCGCTGCACGTTCGGCGCCTGACGCTGCACGTCCGTTGCGCCCATATACACCCGGCACGGGAACCCCAGGCGTGCGCACGCCGCCGCGGTCGCCACGCCGTGCTGCCCTGCGCCGGTCTCCGCGATGATCCGCTTGACGCCCAAACGCTTCGCCAGCAGCCCCTGCCCGAGGGCGTTGTTGATCTTGTGCGCGCCGGTGTGGGCGAGGTCTTCGCGCTTCAGCCACAGGTTGATCCCCCACGCGGCCGAGAGGTTCTTCGCCTTCATCAAGGGCGTGCGCCGCCCGATCCACTCGCGCCCTTCGCTCTCGAGCGTCGAGAGAAAGCTCATGTCCTGCATCGCCTCGCGCGCGACCGTTTCCAGCCGCGTCACCGCGCCCATGAGCGTCTCAGGCACGAACCGCCCGCCGAAGGGCCCATAGCGACCGTTGCTGTCGGGGTACTCACCCCGCAGGAGCTTGGCGATTTCCGCCTGCCGGTCGGCCTCGCTCCGCGGGGGCCAGTTCAGCTCGCGCGGGACCACCAGGTTCGCGCTCGTTGCGTTCGCATTCATCGTGCCGCTCTTTCCGCTTGGGCTCATGCTCGTCATGCTGAATCCTTCTCACGCCGACCAACCCGCTTCACCGCTCGAACAAACGCTCGCACCTTCTTGACATCCTTCACGCCCGGAGCGCTCTCCACCCCGCTGGAAACATCCACCGCAAAGGGCCTCACCGCGCGGATCGCTTCGACGACATTCTCCGGGTTCAGCCCGCCCGCGAGGATCACCCGCCGCGACGACGCCACCGGCGCAATGGCGCCCCAGTTCGCCACTTCCCCCACGCCCGACCGCTGCCCCTCGATCAAGATCAAGTCCGAATCGCGCACATCCGCGGCGAGCGTCGGCATCGCCCCACCCACGCGCACAACCGGGATCACCCGCACCGCGGCCTCTCCCGCCCCCGCCGAACCGCTCATCGATTCAACACACGCCCGCACCATCGCCACGTCCGATTGCTCGCACTGCAGACAATCAAAGACACCCGTCGCGAGCGCTTCGCGCACGAGCGTTTCCGTCGGGTTCTTCATCACCGCCACCCGGCTCACGCTCAGCGGACAATCCCGCAGAATCTCCGCCGCCCGCGCGGGGGTGACCTGTCTGGGCGAGGGCGCCAGCACGCACCCAACCGCGTCCGCACCCGCATCGACCGCGTCGGCGACCATCTGAGCCGTCGTCACGCCGCAGATCTTCACCAGCGGGCTGAACGCGTCGGCTTCGATGCGTGCATCACCTTCATCCGCGCTGCCGATTGCGCCGGCACGCATGGACTTCACCAACCGATCGGGCTCGGTGCTGCGCATGAGCGCGGTGCCGACGAGCGCACCGGTGTACCCCTCCGCCGCCGCCCGCGACAGGTCCGTCGGCGTGTGCATCCCGCTCTCGGCCACGCGCACAAACCCCGCCGGAAACCGCGAGGCCATCCCCGTCAGCGAAGCGGGATTGACCCCCAGCGTCGCCAGGTTCCGTGTGTTCAAACCGACCATGACCGAGGCGCGAGCCGACGCACTCGCCCCGGTGTTCGCAAACGCCGAGAGCCGCCGGGCAACATCCGCGCGCGTCAGCAGCGCCGCTGTGCGTTGCAGTTCGTCATCGTCGAACGCCTCGATGAGCGTGAACATCCCTAGATCGAGCACCGCGTGCAGCATCGACTCAAGCTCTGCATCGCGGAGCATCCGCACGATCAGCAGCACGCCCGAGCAACCCGCCAGGCGTGCTTCGTCCACCTGCGCCGGATCGACCAAGAAGTCCTTGCGCATCACGGGGATCGAAACCGCCCGCGCCGCCGCCTGTGCGTGCTTCAGATCACCCCCGAACGCGCTCGGCTCGGTCAGCACGCTGATCACGCTCGCCCCGCCGCGTTCGTACGCCCGCGCCTGATCCGCCGCGAACGCCTCCGCATCCGCGAACGCCCCAGAACGCGGCGAAACGATCACGCCCTCACTGGGCGATGCACGCTTGAACTCCGCGATAAACACAAACCCATCCCCCGACCGGACGCTCTTCGCCGGCTCCATCACCGCCAGCGCCCGCGCACGCAGCTCGCGCCGACTCACCCGCTTGAGCAGTTCATCCGCCCGCGCACGCGAGCGTTCCGCCATGATGGAGATGAAGTCGCTCACCGCGGCGCTCCCTCGGCACAGACCTTCGCCAGCTCATCGACAAGTCGAAGCGCACGCCCATCATCAATCGCCCGCTGCGCCACGCCCGCCGCCTCGCGTCGGTCGCTGACCACGCCGCAGCACCACAGCGCCAGCGCACCGGAGAGCACCACCGCGTCGCGGTGCGCCGACTTCTCGCCCGAAAAGACCGCCCTCATCGCCCTGGCGTTGTGCTCGCTGTCGCCACCTTTCAACTCCTGCAGAGAACACGGCTTTAGCCCGAACTCCGCCGCCGACATGACCGATCGCGTCACACGCCCGCCCTGCACGTCGAACACCTCGAACGCCGACGCGGGCGTGGGTTCATCGAGCCCGTCGTGCGAGTGGATCACCAGCACGCGCCGATGGTCACCCATCGCGAACGCACCGGCCATGCGCTCGGCCGCGAGCATCGAGTACGCACCGATGACCCCGAAGGGTGGTGCCGCCGGATTGGTCATGGGCCCGAGCATGTTGAAGACCGTCCGCACGCCCAACCCCTTGCGCACCGGCGCGATCACGCCCACCGCGGGGTGATAACGCGGCGCGAAGAGGAACGTAAACCCGCAGCGCGAAAGGCACGCCGCCGCGGTCGCTTCGTTCATCTCCACCGGGATGCCCAGCCTGCCCAGCACGTCCGCCGCACCCGATGAACTCGAGATCGCGCGGTTGCCGTGTTTCACCACCGGTTGCCCGCACGCGGCCGTCAACAACGCCGCGGCTGTCGAAATGTTGTACGTCGACGCGCCATCGCCCCCCGTGCCGACGATATCGACGCTGCGCTGAACGATCGATCCGTCCAACCGCGGCTTCACCGCAAGCTGCCGCATCCCCTCCGCGAACCCCGCCACTTCGTCCTCGGTCTCGCCGCGCGAGCGCAGCGCGATGAGCACGCCCGCGATGAGCGTGGGCTCGATCTCACCCGAGGCGAGCCGCTTCGCCGCGTGCGTCGCCTCATCGCGGCTCAGCACGCCGCCGTCCAGAATGCGCTGCAGCAGGTCCTTCATGCCACCGATCCTTCACCCGTGGGCGTCAGCGCATCCGTCGGCCCATCAATCAGCACGACACGCTCCGCCGCCGATCGGTCAACGCCCAGAAAGTTCGCCAGCAGCAGCGGACCCGTCGGCGTCAGCACGCTCTCCGGATGAAACTGCACGCCCTGGACGTTCAGCGTCGCGTGACGCAGCCCCATGATCTCGCGCGTCTCGCCCGTTCGTTCATCGGGGATCGTCTCCGCCGTGACGATGAGCTCCTTGGGCAGCGTCGCCTCAAAGGCCACCAGCGAGTGGTAGCGTCCGACGAGCATGGGCGAAGGCACGCCCGCGAAGATGCCGCTGGAATCGTGCGTGATGCGCGAGGCCTTGCCGTGCATCAGGCAGCGTGCACGGCCAACCTTGCCGCCGAAGACCTCCGCCATCGCCTGATGACCCAGGCACACGCCCAAAATCGGCAGTTCACCCGCGAGCGACTCGATCATCGACTTGCTGACGCCCGCTTCGTCTGGACAGCCGGGCCCGGGCGAGATGACCAAGTGCGTGTACGACCCCGCGCGGGCCTGCGCCGGGGTGATCTCGTCGTTGCGCTTCACCTCCACGCTCGCCCCCAGCGCCCGCATGATCTGCACGAGGTTGTACGTGAAGCTGTCGTAGTTGTCGATCATCAGCACGCGTGCGTGGGGGTCGTTCATGGCTCGTTCTCCGCTGGATCTTCGTTGGCTCTTCGCCGTCCGCTCCTTGCATCCATCCGCGATCGTCACAGACCCTGTTCCGCCAGTCGCAGTGCCGCCTCGAGCGCGCCGACCTTATGACGAACTTCGTCGTACTCCGCGCCGGGGTTGCTGTCCGCGACGATCCCTGCGCCCGCCTGGTACGCGTACCGCCCGTTGCGGAAGCACAGCGTCCGGATCGCAATCGCCTGGTCCATGTCCCCGCCCTTGCCGAAGTACCCAACCGTCCCGGCATAAAACCCGCGCCGCACCGGCTCCAGTTCGTCGATGATCTGCATCGCACGCACCTTCGGCGCACCGACGACCGTCCCCGCAGGAAACGTCGCCGCCAGAAGGTCCACCGCGTCGCGATCACTCCGCAATCGGCCCGAAACGCCGCTGACGATGTGCATCACGTGGCTGTACCGCTCGATGCTCCGGTACGGCTTCACCTTGATGCTCCCCGCCTCCGCCACGCGCCCAAGGTCATTCCGCGCCAGGTCCACCAGCATCACGTGCTCGGCATTCTCCTTCGGATCCGCCAGCAAGTCACGCTCGTGCTTCGCGTCTGTCTCCTCATCGCTCCCCCGCGGTCGCGTCCCCGCGATCGGCCGCAGCGTCGCCTCACCCGCCGACAGCTTCACCAGCGCCTCGGGCGACGAGCCGATCAGCTTCGTGTCATCGAGCTCCAAAAAGAACATGTACGGCGAGGGGTTCAGCAATCGCAGCGCCCGATAGACCTCGAACGGATCGGTCAAGCACGCGCCGCCGAACCGCACCGACAGCACAAGCTGAAAGACATCCCCCGCGCGGATGTGCTCCTTCACCTTCCCCACGCGATCGATGTACTCATCCCGACTCATCGAGCCCATCGGCGGCTCGTGCCCGCTCTTCACGCTCGGCTCACCCACCCCCGCGCGCAGCGCCGCGATGATCTCGCGCCGCAGGCTCTGCCGCTCCCACTCCGCCCCGCCGTGCAAAAGCGCAACCCGCCGCGAAAGATGATCAAAGACGAGCATCGAGCGCGGCGCGACCATCGCGATCTCCGGATCATCCTCCGCTCCGCCGGCCGCGCCGCACCGCTCGCCCAGCTTCTCGATCCGGCGCACAAAGTCGTACCCGATCATCCCCACCAGCCCGCCCGCCAAAGGCAGTCCCGCCTCGGGCAGCAGCGCCGGCGCCGCCGCGATGCACGAGCGCAGAGCCTCAAAGACCGCCTCGCGTCCCTTCACGCCGGGCTCGACGGCGCGGTACACCCCGTTCACCGCCAGCCCGCGCGAGTCGAGCCGAAGACTCCCAGCCTTCCCCAGCCCGATGAACGAGTACCGCGCCAGCCGCTGCCCGCCCTCCACCGACTCCAGCAAAAACGTCGGCTCGAACGCCCGCAGCTTCCGGTACGCGCTCACCGGCGTGTCCATGTCCGCCGCGATATCAAACGGGGGTTTCATCTCGATCATGACTCGCTCACTTCCGCTCGCTCGCTTCAAGCGCTCAACCTGCTCCACAAACCCCTTCACCCGGTAAACAACACAGGCCACCCTCGGCTTCTCGCCTCTGGTGGCCCGGAACGCTCAATCGTCCCTTTTCCGCTCCCCGCCCGCTCCTCTTACAGCGAACGACGACCGCGGCACCACCAGGATGGCCCTCGCCACCACCAGCCCCGCCAACCCACATTGGTGCCCGTCGTCATGCCGTTCATACGCCGCGAATCATGCAGCCAACCCCCAGAAAGTCAACCTCCGCACCATGCCTTCCCACCGTGACCTATCCAAACCCAAACCAAACACCAACCACATTCTCTGCATCCATCATCTCACTACGCCCGAAAACAACTGCAACGCAACCAACGTACTTCCCTGTACGCTCTGGATCGAAACTCCCGCCGCGTGCTCCAACACGCCGGCCCCCGCACCCACCGAAAGGTCCATCGCATGAAACTCATCCCGTCGCTGCTCATCCCTGCCTTCGCCCTTGGCACGTTCTTCGTCGCCCCCAACGCCGCCCACGCCCAGATCGGCGCGGGCGAGAAGGTCAAAGTCCGCGATAAGAAAAAAGATAAAGACTCCGAACAGGGCAAAGAAAAGGAAGGCGACGGCCTGAAGGTCGGCGAGGCCGCCCCCGAGTTCAACCTCCGCGACGCCAACAACAACAACGTCCGCCTCTCCAACCTCAAGGGCAAGGTCGTCGTCCTCGACTTCTGGGCCACCTGGTGCGGGCCCTGCCGCGCCTTCATGCCCAAGGTCGAAGCCATCCACAACGATTACAAGGCCAAGGGCGTCGAAGTCTTCGGGCTCAACACCTGGGAACGCGACGCCACCAAGCCCAACAAGGACGGCAAGAAGCTCAAGGCCGCCGAACTCGCCAAAGACTTCATGCAGACCAACAACTACACCTACGGCCTGCTCCTCAACGCCGACGACACCGCCTCGAAGTACAAAGTCACCGGCATCCCCGCCCTCTTCGTCGTCGGTCCCGACGGCAAGCTCCTCTTCGCCGAAGTCGGGAGCAACCGCGACACCGAGAAGAACCTCCGCGCCGCGATCGAGAAGGGCCTCGCACAAGCCAACGGCACCGACGCAAAGAAGCCCGACGCAAAGAAGCCTGACACGAAGCCCGACGCCAAGAAACCCGAAGCCAAAAAGCCCGAAGAGAAGAAGCCCGCCCCCGCCGGCACCACCAAGCCCGCCACTCCGGCTCAGCCGACGCAGCCCGCGAATAACCCGGGCAAGAACTAACCCGGCACTCTCCCGCTTTGAGATTCACTCCTGATCTCATCAACGCCCGAGCATGAGCGCGGGCGTTTTTCATTTTCACGATCCGCTCCTCGTCAACCCCGGCAAACACGCCGCGAAGGCTCTACGCTTTATATCGATGCCGATCGATGCACTCACCCTTGCCCCATCGCCCGCGCAATGGCTCGCCGCCGCCCGCGCACGCACGGGCTCGCCCCGCGCCGCGATCTTCCGTTCTCAGCTCAACCTGCCCGCCGACCGCCCCGTCGTCATGAGCGGACACCAGGCAACCATCTGGCACCCGGGGATCCTCGCGAAGCGCTTCGCGCTCAGCGCCGCCGCCGAGCACGCCGGCGCACACCCCGCGTGGCTCGTTGTCGATCAGGACCCCGAGGACCCCTCCACGCTCGAGTACCCCGCGCGCACCTCACCCGACACGCCGCTGCGTTCACAAAGTTGGACCTGGGCCCCACCTCGCGTCGCGATGCTCTGTAAGGCCGACGTACCACCCTTCGCCGCGTCACCCTTCATCCCCGCGCCGATCCCCGATCCGAACGCACCCGCCCTCACCGGCACCTCCGCTGCCCTGCTTGCGATCCACACGTCACTTCACGCCGAAGCACTCGTCGCGCCGAACCTCGCGATCCAGCTCGCCAACACCGTCGAGCGTCTGCTGACGCCGTACACCCCGCGTGTTCAACTCATCAGCGCATCACAGCTCGCAAGCACCGACCTCTTCATCGAGCTCGTCTCACGCATGGCCCGCGATCCGCACGCCTGCGCCGCCGCATACAACCGCGCCATCGCCGCCGCTCCCGACGCACGCCTCGCCCCGCTCCGCAGCGACGAACGCGCCTGCGAACTGCCCCTCTGGCACGTCTCCGCCCCCGAGCAACCACGCCGCAGGGTCTACGCCAGCGAACTGCCCAAACTCCTCGCCTCCACCTCCGTCGGCACGCTCCTGCCCCGCGCACTCTTCATGACAGGCCTGCTCCGCCTCGCCGGTTGCGAGCTCTTCATCCACGGCCTCGGCGGCGCCGGCGCCGACGCAAACTCCGGCTACGACCGCGTCACCGAACTCTGGTTCAACTCCTGGCTCGGCGCCGACTTCCTCGGCCCTCAACCCCTCGCCCCCGTCGTTACCGCCACCGCCACCGTCACGCTCCCGCTGCTGAACAAACCGCCTGTCACGCAACACGCCCTTCACACCGCACGCTGGAAACTCCACGCCTCAAAGCACAACCCGCGCCTGCTGCTCGACGTCGTCGCCGCCACGCGAAAGCAACACCACATCGCCGCCATCGCGGGTGCACAGTCACGCTCCGACCGCAAGAGCGAGTACCTCGCCATGCACCGCGAGCTGACCGACTATCGCCAGCACGTTCAACAGCAGCTCGCGACGCTCGAAAGCGAGATCCTCGACATCACCGCACGCCTGCGCGACCAAGCGATCGCCACCCGGCGCGATTGGCCCTTCCCCATCTACCCCAGCAGCGAAATCACCGCCCTGCGCGACCGCATCAACCACGCCTTCGCCCACTGAATCGCAACCACCCCTCAGAGCCGTCGGCTTCAGCCGACGGTCACCAGTTCACTCGCGCGCTCACACTTCCACCAGCCGAAGGTTCCCGGTTCACTTACCCCTTCAGCCCCGCCCGCGCTCGCGCAATCAACATCAGCACCCGCAGCGGCTCCGCAACGCTCCACGCTTGCGCTGGGCATCCCCCCGCCACCTGCACCATCGGCGGCTCATGATCCCCGTCAAAGACCTCCGCGATCTGCCCCAGGCAATCCGCCTCCGCATGCCGCAGCACACCCGCAAGCAACCCCTCCGCCTCGTCGCACGCCGAGGGTGAAAACTCTCCCGCCCTCAGCACCGCCTCCGCCATCGGCCCAAGCAACCAAGGCCACGCCGTGCCGTTGTGATACGCCGCGTCACGATCAAACATCCGCCCGCGGAAGCGCCCGCGGTACCGCCCATCACCCCGCGCCAGCGTCCGCACGCCGCAGGGCGTGACCAGCTCGCGTCGGCACAGATTCACCACCGCCCGCTGCTGCGCCTTCTCCAGCGCGCTGTGCCGCAGACTCACCGCGAGCAACTGATTGGGCCTCACCTCCCACACACCGCTCCACCCGCCCTGACCATCCGGCGACAGTGTGTCATACAGACCCCCTCGCCCCGCATCAAAGAACTTCGTCCGCAGCGACTCACCCGCCCGATCGGCCGTCTCCTGCACACCCTTCAACCACGCCTGATCAACCTCGTACGCCTTGCCCGAACTTGCCAACGCCCCCCCCACACCCACAACCCCCGCCGCCCCGCGCACGACAGATCCGATCGCCCCGCCGACCTTCGCCACCACCGCCTTCGCACAGGTCGCCGAGTCACCGGTTCCGCCCGTGCCGCAGGCTTCAACCAAGCTCCGCAGCCCGTGATACCACAGCGCGTTGACTTCCACCGCCTTGCCCTGCCTGGGAGTAAACGTCACCCCGTCGCGCTTCGCGTCCATCCACGTGAGCTGCGTGTGCTCATTGCCCGCAAAGACCAGCCCGTCGCTGGCATCGACCCCGATGTTGAACTCCGTCCCCTTGCGGTACCAATCGACAATGTCCCTGCACGCCGGCAGCAGCTCCGCAAAGAACAGCTCGCGATCGCCCGACACCCGCAGATACTCGCACGAAGCGTGGATAAACCACAGCGACGCATCGACGGTGTTGTAGTGAGCATCGCCCGTGTAATCGTCGAACAGGTTGGGCACCAGCCCGTTCCGCCGCGCACCCGCGAAGGTCCGCAGCACCTCCGCCGCCTCCGTGAACCGCCCGCAGCTCAGCAGCAGTCCGGGAAGCGAGATCATCGAATCCCGCCCCCAATCCGCAAACCACGGGTACCCTGCGATGATCGTCGCGCGCGAACCCTCACTGCCCTCCGCCGCCGCACCGCCGATGCGCCGCCGGACCACAAAGTCATCCGCCGCCGCAACGAGCGTCTCCAGCCACCCGTCCACACCCTTGCTCGAAGCGCCCTTGCCGAGCTGCGCCCTTGCGGCGCTCGTCATCGCGTCCAGCCGCTTGCGCCGCTGCGTGCTGATCACCTCCGGATCGTCGCCCTGTTCCGCCATCGCCCCGCCACTCGCCGCCCCGCCCGCGGCGATCATCAGCGTCATCTCGCCGCCCGTTCCGCCCTTGAACGTCGCCTCGAACGCGCCGGGCGAAAACAGATCCTCCAAAAAGTCGTACCCGCGGTCGCGCTCGTGGTTGTACTGAAAGTTGTACCACCACTGCTCGTCTCGCCGGGCACCGCACCCCCTCCCCTCGATCACCACCGACCCCTCCGGACTCTGAACCCCCAGCTTCGTCGGCCCGTCATCCACCCGCATCCCACCACCCGCCAGATCGCGCAACACCAGCGCATGAAAATCCCGCAGCGCCGTCAGCGGCCTCACCTCCAGCCCCATCTCTCCTCCCCCTCCACCCCGCACCCCATACTTCACCACCGCACGGTTCGCACCCGCCGCCAGCGCCAGGTGCTTCTCCACCGTCACCACACCCCCCACACCCTTTCCTCCCGTCGGCACTTCATACGTCCACTTGACGCTCTGCCCCTTCTCAAACTTCACCAGCCGAGCCTCGGTCCCACCCGCTTTCGGGTGCACATCCCCCGGGCGAAACCGCGCACGCCACAACGCCACCCGCTCCCCACCGCTGAGCACCACCGTCTCCGCCAGCATGTTCAGCGCCATCACCCGCTGCACCGGCGGGCGCAAACTCGCCACCAGCAACCCGTGGTACCGTCGGCTCGGCACACCCGACGCCGTGCCCATCGCAAACCCGCCGTTGCCCGTGGTCAGCAGCCACTCCACCGCGTTTAACGCGTCGATTGGCCCGTCGTTCTTCCGCACAAAGTTAACGCTCGCCATGGCTGCCGCTCCCACCACGCCCCCACCACCCCTTGCACTTCCCATCGTACTCGCCTTACCCACCTTCACACACACCCCCAACCAACCCGCCAAACCCCCGCCCGCTTTGCTACCCTCCGCCCATATGACCACCGCTCAAGCCTCCACCCAGCCCTCCCCCATCGCCCGCGGCGTCCTCCACGACCTCATCCCCGCCTCCGCCACCAAGCCCGCCATGCTCGTCTTCGCCCTGCCGGGGAGCAACTACCAACTCCACCTCCTCCCCGCTCAAGGCACCGACCTGAACGCCCTCCAGCCCCGCTTGAACAAGCGCCTGCTGGGCACCATCCGCTGCCAGGCCCGACGCGTCGATGAGTGCCGCACCGGCGGCCGGTTCATCGAGCCCGTCCTCGGCCGCCCCCGCAAGCTCCAAGGCACCGTGCTGCAACACCTCCAGAACGAAAACAGCCTCCTCATCGACGCCGCCGGCGCCATCGCCGTCGACGGCCAGCCCCTCCCCGTCATCGTCAAACTCACCGACAGCCGCCAATCCCCCGCCCAGTTCCCCCTGGGCACCATGATCACCTGCGACGTGCTCGAAGGCGCCACCTTCCAACCCGCCTGATCACACCCCCCGCCCCCCCGCCACCCATCGAACCACCCTGCGATGCAGACCGAGCGGTGAGGTTTCGTCCATGAACGAAAGTACCGCCCTCCTCACATTCGCGGCATGGCTCGGTGCCGTCCTCGATCAATCCCGCCGTCAACAACTCCCCTTTCCCCTCGATCACGAAGCCTTCCTTCGTGATCAACTCTCCTTTGGCTTCTCGCCCGCGGCCTACACCCCGCTCGCTTCATCACCCCACGCACCCCGCCCGTGCCCACGCGAACTTGTTCCACTCTTCCGTGCCATCCACTCCGCCCTCCGTGGCACCCCGCACGAAGCCAATTCTTGGTTCAACCTGCTCAACGCCCCGGTTTGTCCGCCGGAAGACCTGCTCGAAGACCTCATCGCACGCGACATCCACGTCGGTCAAATCGGCCACCTGCCGCTCTCCGATCGCCTGCTCTGGAAACTCGCCGACCAAGTCCCCGAAGCCCTGCTCACCTTGGGTAAACGCCGTTTCCTCGATCCGACCTGCCCACCCGAACGACTTGAAGAAGTCCTGCACGCATACCCGAACCATCAGTGGCTGCTGCGATCACTCAGCGAACTCGCAGAAGATGCCAGCGAGAAATCGCAAATCGTCGCGCGATACATCGCCGCCGACGCAGCACACCGCAACCGCGCAGAGTGACTTTGGCAGTTTGACCATTTGACCAATTGCTATTTGAGGTTTTCCCTCACGCCCACTTCGCATCCTTCAGCGCCGGAAAACTCCCCCGCCACGCACGCAGCGCCGCGATGTCGATCTCCACACTCAAGATCCCCGCCTGATCGCCCAGTTCACCCTCCGCCGCGCCGCGGGTCAAACCGCACCCGTTCACGCTGGGGATGATCTCGCCCTTGCCGTCGAAGGCCGCGGTGCCGCCGTCGTAGACCATGTGCGGGTCGCGCCCGCAGCGGTTGACCGACAGCACGCACGCCTGGTTCTCAATCGCCCGCGCCCGGCTCAACGTCAGCCGGTGCATGCGCCGAACCGCGGGCCAGTTCGCCACCACCGCGAAGACCTCCGCCCCCATCTTCATCCCGCGCCGGAAGAGCTCCGGGAACCGCAGGTCATAGCAGATCACGGGGCAGACGATCGCCCTGTCCTTCCCGTCGTTCCATTCGTAGGTCTTGACAGTTTCGCCGCCGGTGAAATGCTGCGACTCGCTGCCGATGCTGAACGGGTGGACCTTGTCGTACTCGCAGAGGACCTGACCATCGGGCCCCGCCACGCTCACACGATTTCGGCCTTTTCCATCCGCACCCCGCACCGTCCGCGAGCCCTGCAAAGTCACGCCCAGCCGCCGGGCTTCTTGCTGGATCCACTTCAGCGTCGCCTCGTCGTCGTCGCTGGTGACGTCAAGCTTGAACGAGAACCCCGTATCGAACAGCTCGGGCAGCACCACCAGATCCCCCTCGCGCACCACCCCCTCGCGCTGCGCCTGTTGCAACGCCCCCGCCACCCACGCCCGGTTCGTCGGCTTGTCTTCCCACACAATCTCGCTCTGAACCAGGTGTGCTCGCATCGGTTTCTCGCTTTCCACCGATCCTACCCGAAGGCAACTGCACCCGATCCGCTCAAACCCCCTCGATCGGGTGATACCAGACACAGGGTTCACCCTGTGTTTTTATCATTTTTGGCGATTCAGCTCGCTCACTGTGTTTACCTAGGGTCTTTTTCTGATATCTTCCGGGCGGTGATGGTTGCCAAGCGACGCCGGGTCTCGTGAGGGTGTGGTTCCTGTGATTCCCACCGCCTCTTCCCTGGTTCTGCCCGCACTGCTGCGCGGGTGTATCAAACGCCACCACACCATGATTGGGTGAAAGCCCGATCTGATCCTGAGCTGTGCTGCCCGCCAGTTCAGGGTCTTCCCTCTTCAGTTCCCCCGCACACGATGCTCGCCTCTTCTGCGCCTGATCGTGGACTTTTTCGGGGTCTTTGAACGATTCTCGTGCGTCGAGCGTTCAACCTTGCGGTTCTTTCCGCGTCCTCTTGCACGTGAGCATGCAGGGGTTCCACCCGTTCTTACTTCTCACACAATCTCAACGCCCCCGGCTGCATCGCCCCGCCTTGTTTGTCGGTATTCACAGCATCACCAGAGCACGCCGCCCGAGCCCACCCATGCACGCCGTTGAACCCCTTCAGACCGACCGCAACCAACCCGCAGCCGCGGGCAGTACCCTCGGCAAGCCCGCGCTCATCCTCGCCAGCCAATCGCCGCGCCGGCAGCAGTTGCTCCGCGAGGCGGGGTTCAGCTTTACCACCGTGCTGCCGCCGATGGACGACGCGCACCTGTGCCCCGGGCCCGTCGAGCCGCGACGCTGGGTCGCCGCGTTGGCGTACCTCAAGGCCCGCGCGGTGCAGTCCATGCTCGCCTGCCCGGATCAGCGCCCTGCGGGCGTGCGCGCGGATCAACCCCTCTTCATCCTCGCCGCCGACACGATCGTTATCAAAGACCAACGCCTCATCGGCAAGCCCAGCGACGAGAACGACGCCCGGCACATTCTCCGCACCCTCTCCGCCGGCAGGCACGAGGTCATGACGGGGGTTGCGATCGTCGAAGTGCCCGCGCTCGGTTCGCCCGTTCGCGCCGCGCTGTCATCATCGCTCGATCAGTCGCCTCGCACGCTCTTTGTCGACTGTGCGCACGTCCACGTGGGTGAGCTGGGCAACGACCGCATCGAGGCCCACGTCGCCTCCGGCGCCTGGCGCGGCAAGGCCGGGGGCTACAACATCTTCGATCAACTCAACTACAACTGGCCCCTGCACGTCGAGGGCGACCCCACCACCGTCGCGGGCCTGCCCATGCAGCGCGTGGTGCCCATCCTTTCCAAACTGCTGACCAGCTTCGCGGGCGATCTCGCCGCTCTCTCATCACGCCTGAGCTGAGGCAAGCCTCGCCTTCGAATCGTCCCTCACCCGAAAGATCGCGGAGCGATCCCGGGCGCGGTACCCTGATCCCGTGCAAGCACCGGGCACCGAGGCCAATCCGACATCGACCACCACCGCCCAAGCCGCTCCGTCGGGCGCGTCTTCGTCGGGCGCCCCGTCGTCGCCCGTGTCTCACTCAGGCACCCTCTCCGCCTCGGTCGTGCTGCCCATCGCCATGCCCATCATGATCCTCGCGGGGGTCTACACGCTGCTGATCCAGCGTCGCCCCATGCCCGCGAGCCGAAGGCGCATCCGCACCGCCACGGGCGTGCTGCTGATCTGCACCGTCGGGCTGATGGCCTTCAACCTGGTGAACGTCTCCGCCGCCCAGCACCGCACGTTTTTGATCCTCTGGACGGTGCTCATCGCGATGGTGGCGTTGCTGCTTCTGCTGGCGGCCCTCGACATGCTCAACACGCTGCGCCTCTACGTCGGGCACCGGTCGCAGCTCGCCGAGGCCTCGGCCGCCAACCTCATCCTCGAACTGCGAAAAGCCCAACGCGAAGCCGCCAAAGCCCGCGAGAGTTCCACGCCGACCAACGATCACGACGAACGCAACCGCCCGAACCAACCATGAGCATGCCGACTTCATCAATGTCCCTCAGCACGAGCACCACGGACACCACCGCCGCCTTCGAGCGTGGGAGCCTCCCCGCGCCCGATCATCAGGGCCTGCTGGGTTTCCTGCGCCGCTTGCTCTCGCCGATCGCGGGGCCCTTCTATGCCAAAGCCGTGGCGCGACGCAACCGGGCCTTTGATCGCGGCGAGGGCGTCTGGCGCGCACCCATCCCGGTGATCTCGGTTGGCAACCTCTCCACCGGCGGCACCGGCAAAACGCCCATGGTCGCCTGGGTCTGCAAAGCCCTGACCGCGCTGGGGTATGAGCCGCTGATCCTCACCCGCGGGTACAAAGCCACCAAAGACCAGAGCGGTGCGATGGTCAGCGACGAGGCGGCGGAGCTGCAACGCCTGCTGCCGAGCGTCCGCGTGGTGGTGAATCCGGACCGCTGCGCCGCGTTGAGGCAGGTGCTGAGTGAAAAGCGCGAGAGTGAGAGGCCGCCGCTGGTCGCGGTGATGGACGATGGGTACCAGCACCGGGCGCTAGGGCGCGAGCTGGACATCGTGCTGGTGGACGCGACGCGGAGCCCGCTGGAGGACCGTTTACTGCCGGGCGGGAATCTTCGCGAGCCGCTGATGGGTTTGAGCCGGGCGGGCGCGGTGGTCATCACGCGGGGCGAAGTCGTCGGCGAGCAAAGGGCCCGCGCGCTGGATATCGCCCTGCGCTCGCACGCGCCCCGGGCGGTCTTCGCCATCAGCAGCGCCACGTGGAGCAGCCTGCGCCAAGCCACCGGCATCGGCGGGACCATCGAACCGAGTTCGCTCCGCGGCGCGCACGCCCTGCTCGCCTGCGGGCTCGGCAACCCCGCCTCCATCGAAGCCATGCTCCGCGAGCAGGTCGGGCCCGAGGGTTCGATCGAACTGTTCCTCAGGCCCGATCATGATCCCTTCACGCCGGCGACGGTCGAGGCTTTGCTTGCGCGCGCGAAGATGGTCCACGAGCGGGCAAAGGCCAGCGGCCGGCGCGCGGCGGTGGTCACGACCGAAAAGGACTGGTCGAAGCTCGCCAAGGTCGAGGCGGGTCGGTGGCCTGAGGGGGTGATGGTGGTGGTGCCGCGGGTTGAGCCGGGGTTTACGTATGGCGAAGCGGACCTGTTGAGCGCGATCGCGCGTGCGTGCGCGAGCAAGGGCGCGAAGCCAAAGACCGGTTTTTGAGTGGTCGTGCGGGCTCTTGAGCGGTTCGAACAGCGGAACAGTTGAGAAGCTGATCGGTTCATGCGCGTACCTAGGTCAACTCCGGGGCGGTTTTGGTACAGTCAAACACGCGACGGCGAGGTGGTTTGCCGGTGATGCCCGTGATTGGGGAGGATGAACGATGAAGTACGTGCTGATTGCGTTGGTGGTGGTGCTGATCTTGATGATCGGGTTTTTGACGGTCAGGCAGTACCAGCCGCGAACGGTGAAGCCGGAGTTGATGTCGGTGTCGTTTGCGGGCGGTTCGCCGACTGTCATGACAATCGGGTTTCAAGCAGGGCTGAATGAGCCGCGAGAAGGGCATGACCCGAACGCGTGGAAATCGAGTGCTCTTTCATCAAAGCAGCGCTGGGAAAGCAACAACTCGAACGGGTCGATCGTGTTGACCTACGAGGTGATCGCGTCCAACGAGTTCAAGCTGCGGGTTTCATGCTCGCGGCCTGTGATGCTGCATCTGCACGCCGGGAGCGGGAGGGTTGCTGACGGCCGGTGGTACCTTTTCAACTCGGGCGTTGAGACGCTCATCCTGAAGATCGATGATCGCGGCGAACTCAACGTCACTGAGCGGACTTCGTTCTGAATACAGCACGTGTTGTAGAGGAAAAGGGCCCGCCAGGGCGCTGGACGGTGATCACTCGCCCTTGGCGCGGAGCTTGTACCAGTAGGGTTGAGAGAAGTCGGTAGGGGCGAGCTTGTTCTGGGTTTTCCAAAGCCGGCCGAGCTCGATGACGCGGGCGCGGAGTTTGGTGGCTTCGCTGGTGGAGTTGGGGCGTTCGAAACCTTGGGCGACCCAGACCCAGAACTCGGTGGTTTTGGTGGTGGGCTCGTCGCCTTTGGGGGCGGTGATGATGACGGGCAGGCCGTTGGAGGCGAGATACTCGGCGGAGGTTTGCGCGTCGGAGAGGCGGCGGAAGGTGCCGACGATGAGGTGGTTCAGCCCGGGGACGAGCTGGGGGTTTGAGTCGGGGGTGGCGGGCTTGGGGGTGTCGTTGGGCTTGGGGGTGGGCGGGAGCGGCGTGGGCGGTGAGGTGTTGTTGCCCGAGCCGTTGGACCCTGAAGACTGGTTGTTGTTGTGGTTGAGCGGATCGGGGATGGGCGGGGTGTTCTGGGCGGCGTCGGGGCCTGAGGGGATGCGGTCTTCCCACTTGCGGTCGGCGGTGGTCTCGCCCGCGCGGAAGGCGACGAACCAGACCACGGCGATCACGACCACGCCCACGCCGATGAGGTACATCGCCAGACGCGGATCGACCGGGATTCGACGCTTGAAGATGATGACCGAGCCCGAAGAGCCCGCGACGGGTGAGGTGTCGTTGGGCGGGGGCGGAGCGCTGGCGAAGGAGCGGTTGCCCGCGGGGTTTGCGCCGGCGGCGGGTGCGTTGGGGACCGAGTTGGGAAGGGTGGGGACGCCGGCGCGGATGGCCTCGGCGGTTGCGGAGGTGATGGGCGCGGGTCCGGGGGATGGGCGCGCGCCACCGGGGCCGGGGACGGCGGCCTTGCTGCGGAGCACCTCAATGAGCACGGGAGCACCGCGCTTATGGGCCATGGTGCTCAAGTCTACGCGGAAACGGGGGTCGGCGGCGGGGTTGTTTGGGCGCGGGGGCATGGGTTATCGCCTGCGGGTCGATCAACCAATGACGGATGGGCGCGAGCGGACGTGAGGGAATATCGACCAGTGCCGAGGGTTCGGCGCTGTTTTCGGGGTTGGGATGAGATTGCGGAGGGAGCAAATCGCCCGGGCCTGGAGAGCCGGGCCACCAGGATGCCGGGGCACCCGAACGGTCGTCATTCCGACTTGGGGGCGAGGCGACCGCGGAGGTTGGGGTTTCGGCGGCCGAAGGCGTCTTCGACGGTCTGGGGGGCCTGCTGATTGCGCAGGGCGTCGTAGCGGTCGAAGGGGGAGCGGTCTTCGTCGGGGGCGAGCAGGGGCCTGGCGCAGCCGGGGGCGAAAAGAAGGGTGAGGGTCGCGAGGGAGGTCAGGGCCAGCACGGCGCGGATCGACCGATGAAGATCGGTGCGGGTGGACTGGTCGCTGGACTGGCGGAGTGGGTTGGTGGGCATGGTGAAGCTCGGCGGAGTTTACCCAGTTCAGGCCCCGGGCGTGCGGGGGTCGGTCAGACGGGCGGCGGCGTCAAGGGTGATGGTGCCCTCGCGGAGGAGTTGATCGATCGCGAGGTAGACCACCGCGCACACGGCGGTGGCGAGGTTGAGCGAGCGCTCACCCTGGGCCATGGGGAGGGTGAGGAGCTGATCGGGGTAGCGGGCGAGGAGGTGATCGGGGAGGCCCTTGGTCTCTTTGCCGAAGATGAAATGATCGCCGGGGAGGAATCGCGGGGCGGACGGGCCGAGGGTCGGGCGGGTGGATTTGGTGGTGAAGAGCCAGAGTCGGCGGGGGGATTGTGAAGCGAGGTAGTGATCGAAGGAGTCGTGCTGGAGGGGGTTGAGGCGAGGCCAATAGTCGAGGCCTGCGCGGCGGCAGGCTTTTTCGGAGGTGTCGAAGCCCAGCGGGCGGATGAGGTGGAGCGTGCAGTGGGTGGCGATGCAGGTCCGGCCGATGTTGCCGGTGTTGTTGGGGATCTCGGGTTCGTGCAGAACAATATTGAACATTTCGAAGAGGGATTTGAGGCTTGACGGTATGCTCCGCGGCATGGGACTTGAAAGCGTGAATAAGCATCTGGAGGCGGGGCATTCGTGCGTGCGGGTGGTGACGCTCGAAGAGGGGGACGTGCTGACCGAGGTGGTCGGGCAGGTCATGGAACTGGGGCTGACGCCCTGGCTGTGGTCGAGCGTGCACGGCGTACGGCGTACGGGTGGAACTTCGGCTGAAGTCATCGCGAAGACCGAAAATCCGGCGGCGGCGCTGACCTGGGCGATGCAGCGCTGGCGCGAGCCGATGGCGCTGATCACGCTGGATATGGCCGATCGGCTTGAGGACCCGCTGGTCTTGCGGGCCCTTCGCGAGCTGATCGAGACGTTCCGGGTGCAGGCGCGGGCGCTGTCGAGCCAGCGGGTGCCGGGGGAAGAGAAGCAGATCGGCCCGCGGATTGTCATGATCGACCACAAGGACGAGGTGCCCGCGGCCATCGGCGCGGTGAGCGTGCGCTGCACGCCGGAACTGCCCGATGATGACGCGCTCATGGGGATCCTCAAGTCCACCGCGCGGCGCATGCACGGCAGCGGGCATCTGCGTCAGGCGGGGCTCAGCACCAGCGGGCAGCGGCGGGCGGTTGAGATCATGCGCGGGCTCACCGCGAGGCAGGCGGAGCAACTGCTCGTCGAGGCGTGCATGGACGGCTCGCTGGAAGAGAACGATCTGTCGAAGCTCTTCTCGGGCAAGCGCCGACTGATGGAAGACTCGGGCGTGCTGGAGTTTGTCGATGCGCCGACGTCGATGGACGATATCGGCGGGCTGAGCGGGCTGAAGGCGTGGCTGCGGAAGCGCGAGTCGGGGTTTGATCCGAAGGTGCGCGAGTCGGCGGGGTTGATGCCGCCGCGGGGGTTGTTGCTGCTGGGTGTGCAGGGCGCGGGGAAGAGCCTGGCGAGCAAGGCGATCGCGACGGGGTGGAAGCGGCCTTTGATGAAGCTCGATCCTTCGGCGCTCTTCGATCGGTACATCGGTGAGTCGGAGCGGCGGCTGCGCGATGCGCTTCGGCAGGCGGAGGCGATGTCGCCCGTGGTGCTGTGGATTGATGAGATCGAGAAGGGGTTTGCCTCGGCCGCGAGCGCGAGCGTGGACGGCGGGCTGTCGAGGCGGATGTTCGGGACGCTTCTGACATGGATGCAGGAGCACCGCGCGCCGGTCTTTACCGTTGCCACGGCGAACGACATCGCGGCGCTGCCGCCGGAGCTTCTGCGGAAGGGTCGGTTCGACGAGATTTTCTTCGTGGATCTGCCGGGGGAGGATGCGCGAAGGGCGATCCTGGAGATCCATCTGCGCAAGCGGCGTCAGGACGTGAAGACCTTCGACATGCCCGCGCTGATCAAGGCGAGCGCGGGGTTCAGCGGCGCGGAGATCGAACAGGCGATCATGTCGGCGCTCTACGAGGCGGCGTCAAGCCAGGGCGGCGCGGGAGAGGGCGTACAGATCGATACGCGGCTGGTGCTCGATGAGCTGTCGAAGACCAAGCCGCTGTCGGTGACGATGCGCGAATCGGTGCAGAACCTGCGTGGGTGGGCGGCGGAACGCTGCGTGATGGCGGATTAGGCACTAGGCACTAGGCACTAGGCACTAGGCACTAGGCACTGGGCACTGGGCACTGGGCATTAGGAAGAACGCGTTGGGCGCGATTGGAGTTCTTCGAGTTGGTTGTAGCCGCGCGCGATGGCGAGTTCGAGGTCGGTGCAGAGCGTGTTTAGGTCCAGGCCTTGCTCGCCCGAGGCGGCGCGGAGCTCGTCGTAGTGCTCCGGGGTGATGCCCGAGATGATGAGCCGCTTTTTCTGCGCGAGCAGACGCGTGCGCAGGGCGTTGAGCTCCGGTGCGGTGTTCGCGTCCAGCGCGGTGACGTCGCCCAGGTCGATGATGACCACGCGGGTGGAGTCGGGCAGGCGGTCGCTCCACGATTGCAGGTCGGGCAGGGCGTGCAGATGCCCCGGGCGCGAAGCATCTCTGCGCAGATGAAAGACCGCGATGCCGCTCGGGAGATCGAGCCCGTGCGAGGTCACCAGGTCCGAGGGCTCGATCTCGACGATGGGCGAGCGCACGTCCTGATAGATGATCCACAGCAGGAAGAGCACGGGTGGGATCATGCTCCAGCGTGTGATGGAACCGAAGGCGAAGGTGCCCAGCCCCGCGCCGAGGGCGAAGGAGCCGACGATCGAGGCGAGCATGAGCAGGCGCTTGCCCGGCGCGTGCGTGCGGAGCTGCGAGAACGCCCCGGCGGGCCCGGCCTTGATCAGCGCGCTGCGCTTGTCCTTCAGCCACCACAGAAACAGCACGGCCTCTGAACCCAGATCGGTCAGCACGCCGGTGACGTGCGTGGTGCGGACGACGCCGCTGGATATGCGGGTGATGGTGGCGTTCTGCAAACCCATCGCAAGACTCGCAAGGCCCAGCATCGGGAACTTCCAGTTCGAGTCGATGAGGGTCTTGGTGTCGCTGAACTCCAGCCCCACGGCGAAGGCGGCCAGCAGCGAGGCCTCGATGGCCATGGGCAGGACGTAGACGGACTCCCAGCCTTTGCGACGACCAAGCTCGGTGGTCAGAGCGCTCAAGGCAGCGCCGAGGAAGAAGGTCACGAGGAGAAAGAGTGCGAGCGCCGCGGCGGCGAAGTTGCCCTTGGCGGCGTGCTCGCCCAGGTGGCTGGTGGTGCCCGAGACGTGGCTGGTGACGCTGCCACAGGCGAGGATGGTGATGACGTTCGTGTAGCCGGCGACCCAGGCGAGGGTGATCGCAAGGCGGGCCTGCTGCGTGAAGGAATGGGCTTGGGAGACGAACATGGTTCGGGCGATTGAAGGCCCGGGATTTCATCGGCGTTAGCGGTTGGAGTGCATGACCCCCACGAGGATGAGCGTGCCCACGACGATCAGGCACATGAGCACGAAGAGCGTGATCTTGATCCACGAGTAGGGGCGGTCGCCCGCGACATCCCCCGATCGGGCGTTGACGATGAAGCGGTAGGTCTTGCCCCGATAGCGGTACGCCGCGATCCAGATCGGTAGCAATATGTGCTTGAAGGTGATGGCGTCGTAGACGCTGTGCATTGAGGAGATGATCTGGTGGTCTCCGCCGATGTCGGCGCGGATGGTCAGCTTGATCCGCTCGGCCATGACGATCTTGGCGTTCTCAAAGCCGTCGGGGAGCGTGACGGTGTACGACTCGCTCTTGAAGCCTGCGAGGTAGCGGTCGTCGTAACTGACGAGCTGGTCAAGGTCCCAGCGTGAGATCTGGTTCAGCCGATCGATCGGCAGCGAGGTGCTGGCGGGGATGAGCACGTCGTTGAAGCGGTCGAAGACGCGGCCGGAGGCGAAGCGCCAGCGGGTGCGCTTGACCGAGCGGGTGCGCGTTTGCGTTCGGCCGTTGACCACGACGGTGTAGGTCTCGGTCGTCCAGTAGTCGTCGCCGCGTTGTCCGGTGTAGTCGGTGGTGGTGTCGCAGTCGTAGGTGAAGTACGGCAGATAAAAACCCGCTAAGCGTCCATCGACCGCGGCGAGCTTTTTCAGGTCGCTGGGCGCGAACCAGCGCCCGCCCAGCCACTTCACAAAGGTGTCGCGGGCCTGGCGGTCGGTAACAAAGAACGGCAGCAGGCTCTTCGGGCGCAGAAGTTTTCGCGTCTGCGCTGTGGCGACGATCGGTGAGCCGCAGAAATCGCAGTTTTGGCTCGTGACGTTCGGGCGCATCGGCACATCGGCGCCGCAGGCGTTGCAGTGTACGACGATGCGGTCCTCGGTCTCTTCGTGAGATTCGAGTTCGCGCAGGGCGGCGAGGTAATCGAGCTCTTGAACCTGAGACTGATCGGCGGCGATCTCGTTCAGCACGCCGCAGTACGGGCACTGCAGCGCGTCCTGACCGGGCGCGAAGTTGAGTTTGCCGCCGCAGGATTTGCAGGGGAACTCGCGCGGCCTGGGTGAGTTTGGGACGGGCGGTGTTGTCGAGGTCGATGTTCCCATGCAGAGCTTGAGCAAGGTCCGTTCTTTGAAGGGCGAGGTACGGAGATTGCGCGCACGGCTCTGGAGAGCCGTGCCACCGAAAGCACATCAGCGGGGCATGGGCGGGGGCGGGGGCGGGTTGGGCGTCAGCAGTGCGGCGACCTCGGGCACGCTCGACGCGCTTGCCCACGCGGGCATGCCCTGTGTCCAGACGAGCGTCTGCGCGTTGATCGACCCGCTGCGGATGAGGCTCGAGAGTGAGTTGAGATCGAACGGGCCGGATTGTTGCCCGTTGATGCCCACGAAATACGCCGGTGCGTTGGGCATGGGCGGGGGCACGGCGGCGCCGCCGCCGGGTGCGCCGGTGGGGTTGACGCCCGAATATGTGCCGTCGCCGCGGGGGTTGGCGACTTGTGCGCCGAGATTCTGCGCCATGACGAAGCCCATGCCCATCCCCATGCCCTGACCGGCGGCACCGGGGTTCTTCGCCGCGGCTTCCATCGCGTTGGCGGACTGGAACTGCGAGTAGGCGTTGAGGTTCCCGATGATCCCCATGCTGGAGCGTTTATCGAGGGCGGCTTCGACCTCGGGCGGCAGGCTGATGTTCTCGACGAGGAGCTTCATCAGTTGCAAGCCGTAGCCCGTGAACTCCGGGCGGATGATGTTGGCGATGAGGTCGCCCAGCTCGGACTGATTACCGGCGAGATCGAGCATGGGGATCTTGCTCTCGCCCAGCGTGTCGGAGAATCGCGAGACGATGATGTTGCGGAGCTGCTCGTGGATGCCGTCGACGGTGAAGCGGCCGTTGGTGCCGGCGATCGCGCGGACGAACGCGGCGGGGTCGCTGACCTTCATGGCGTAGGTGCCGAAGGCGCGCAGGCGCACGGGCCCGAACTCCGGATCGCGGCGCATGATGGGGTTCATCGTCCCCCACTTCAGGTCCGTGAACTGGCGCATCGAGACGAAGTAGACCTCGGCCTTGAAGGGCGATTCAAACCCGTACTTCCAACCCTTCAGGGTCGAAAGGATCGGCATGTTCGCGGTCGTCAGCGTGTGCGTCCCGGGCGGATAAACATCCGCGATCTGCCCCTCATTGACAAAGACCGCGGCCTGGCTCTCACGCACGACGAGCTTGGCGCCGTTCTTGATCTCGTTGTTGTACCGCTCAAAGCGGTGCACGAGCGTGTCGCCCGATTCGTCGAGGAACTCGATGATGTCGATCAGTTCGCCGGTGAGTTTCTTCCAGAGGCTCATGGGACGATCTCCAGGGATGGGTGACGGCGCGTGAAATCACGAACCGACCCGGAGAATGGTATTCGGAAGTGGGCGGGGGCGGTTTCGGGTGGAGTTTGGCGTTGCAACGAGGGACCGACGTTGTGCGTATGGGCAGGGGTGAGCAAACCGGGGCCGAGCACGCGATTGCAGGTTTTGCTGGTCGTTGCGGCGACCTTGGCGATGGTCTTTTCGATCACGCTGGGCCCGGTGCTGTACACGATCAACTCGCCAAGGCTTCGGGGTCACTGGACCGAGTTGGCTATTGCCGCCTCGTCCGATTGTGTGACGCCCGATGGTCGGGCGGTGGCGGTGCGCACGCGCGGGACGGCGGCGGTTGCGCGGGTATCGAGCGCGGGTGCGGCGAGTTATGAGCCGTCGTACGGCGCGGTGCAGATCGACGCGCCGCCGTGGTGGGCGGAGGTTTCCACCCAGCCCGGACGCTCCGTCACCACCACCGCCTGCGGCTGGCCTATGAAGTCGCTGCGTCGCGTCGCCGGTTCGGACGATGTGCTGCTGCTCGGGGCACTCTTCAACTCGGTGTGCTTATTTCCGGTCACGCTGGCGATCTGCTGGTTTGCTTGGTGGATCGGCGCGTTCGCGTTGAAGACGGCGCGGGTGCTGATCAAGGGCAAGTACGCTTCACAGCCCGACGCCTGTCAGGCGTGCGGGTACGACTTGGCCTCGTTGCCACATGGGTGCGTGTGTCCGGAGTGTGGGAAGCGGCGCGACGTTCCATCATCGCACGGCACTGTGCGAGCGTCAGGCTGAAAGCCCGTTCATCGACGCCTTCCCGAATGTGCAACGAAGCCGAATGCGAACAGAATGACCGCTGTTTGCGGTGTGGGAATCGGCGCGAGTAGGTAGTTGTAGTAAAGCTCGCTGGAAGTCGTTGTTCCGTTGACCGAGAGAACTCGATAGCCGGGGAGCGGCGATCGAAGCAAGGTCGGCTCAATCATCGACGATCCACCGTCGACCGAGCTGTTCCAATGCCAGAACCGGCCTTCGAAGTCGATACCAAACGCAGTTGCATTGGCCGTGAATATCGAACGTATCGCCGGAAGACCACCGACCAGAGTCGGAGTTATCGCAAAGTTGTTCCCGAGTTGCCAGCCCCAGAAAAACACTTGACCGGCGGAATCAAGCGCGAGCGAGAACTGTGCACCCGCAGCGATCGAGACAATGTTGCTCAGGCCCGGAACAACCAGTGGCGTCGGCCTCTGCGGAGACCACCCGATCGAACCGATCCCGAGTTGTCCGCTGTTGTTCGCGCCCCACGCCCGAACAGTTCCATCTACCAGAAGCGCGAGCGAATGTCGGTTGCTGGCCGCGACCGAAACGACATTGCTCAGTGTCGGAATCGTCGTGGGCTGTTGTTCGATCGTGACTTCACCGAGTCCAAGTTGCCCGTTGAAGTTCATCCCCCACGCGATCACGGTGCCGTTCGACTGCAGAGCAAGGTTGTGACCGTACCCCGAGGCTGTTGAGACTGTTTGCGAGCCGACAATGCTCACCCCGGGCGTGTAACGGCTGGCGTAGTCACCCGAGGCCAACTCACCGTAGTTGTTCCCGCCCCAAGCCCATACTCGATTATCTACCGTGTTTACGACGATGCCAAAGTTGTTCGCACCGACCGAGCGAGAAGAACCAGGAGGCATCAACGTGGTCAACGAGTTCGGTCCGATCCCGTCCTGTCCGGTAACAAGCCGGTTCCCGTAGTAGTCGCCCCACACGCCGACACTTCCGTCAGCTCGCAACGCCACCACAAACCTGGCCATCCCCACAATCGAGACAATCTCAGAGTTTGCTCCGGACTGAATCGTGGTCCCTTCAGCGCCGAGACTACCGTTCGTGCGATAGATGATGTTCTGACCCGCAACCTCGGCCGTACCAATCATCACGAACGTACACAACGCGATGACCGCACAACGGCAACTCAATCTCATGTGACCGATCCCTCCAGAAGCGTACAGCACTTCGCTTCGCTTATGCGGAAGAACATCGGCAACCGAGTCTTCTGAACATCAACCAGCGCCGTCGATTGAACAAAAACACCCTCGCGAACAAAGCAACCCTCACCGCCCGGGCGAGGTCCGCCGGCGCACGCGCTTCGGGCCGCCGCGGCTTTTGGGTTTCCGCGTCGGGTCTTTGTATACCGGGCGGTTTCGGCCTTTGCCGATGACCTCCGGCTCTTTCTTCGTCGGCGTCGCCTCCGCGTCGTCGTCGAACATCGCCTCGATCTCGTCGGCCGAGAACGTGTCCGGCGCCGCCGCGGGCATCAGTTCGCCCTCGTCGGAATCAAAGCCCTCCGTGCCCAGCGGCATCACCTGCGTCAGCTCGCCCGATTCCAGCTCGCTCTGCAGGCGGCTCTCGGCGTTCGCATCGAACTCTTCGTCCTGCTTGCGCCCGCGGATGAGCAGCTTGATCGGCACCTCGGGGAAGGGCAACTCCTCTCGGAAACGGTTGAGCAAAAACCGCTGGTAGTTCGCCGTGAACAGCTCGGGCTTGTTCACCACGCACACGATCGTCGGCGGGCTCGTCCGCACCTGCGCCACGTACATGACCTTCGCGAAGGTGCCCAGCTTGTTCGCGGGCCCTTGGCGATCAAGGATGCCGCGGACGAGACGGTTCAGCTTGCCCGTCGTGGTGCGCTCGCGAGACTGGTTCATCAGCTCGAAGGCCAGCGCGATGGTGTTCTTCACGTTCAGGCCGCTCTTGGCGCTGACGAACGAGATCGGCGCGAACCACAGGCCCTTCAGCTCGCCGCGGATGTATTCCTCGTACGCCTCGGTGCTGACGACGTTGCCGCGCTTGGCCTTACGCCCGCGCCCGCCCGACATCACGCGCCCCTGCGCCAAGTCCCACTTGTTCACCACGATCACGCACGGCTTGTACGACCGCGCGATGAACTGCGCCACGTGCTCATCGACCTGGCTGATCGGCTCGGTGGCGTCGATCAGCAGCACCGCCACATCGCACCGCTCAACCGCGAGCTTCATGCGGTCCAGCGCGTACCACTCGATGCGGTCCTGGAACGATTTTTTCTTCCGCAGACCCGCGGTGTCGATCGCGACGAACGACTTGCCGTCCATCTCGAAGCGCACGTCCACCGCGTCGCGCGTGGTGCCGGCGATCTCGCTGACGATCATCCGCTCTTCACCCGCGAGGGTGTTCACCAGCGTGCTCTTGCCCGCGTTGCGCTTGCCGACGATCGCCAGCATCATCTCCGCGTGGCGCACCTCGTCCTGATGCTCGCGCACCGCGGCCGCCGCGGCCTTCTTCGCACGCCCCTTCTTCGCCTTCTTATCCCCCTCAAGCTGCGCCTCGCGCTGCGAACGCACTTTGGCAAACAGCGTCTCGACAAGCTCACGCCGGCGGTAGTTGTTCTTCGCGCTGACCATCAGCGGCTCACCGAAGCCCATGCCGCTGGCCTCGAGCGCGTGCGCTTCCCAGCGCGGCCCGTCGACCTTGTTGGCGATGACGAGGACCTTGCTGCCCGCGCTGCCCGCCTCGTGCCCCATGCCGCCTTCGCGCAGGAGCTTGGCGATCTCTTCGTCCTGAGCCGTCACGCCCGCCTGCGCGTCGATGACGAACAGGATCAGGTCGGCGGTCTTCACCGCCTTGCCGATCTGCTTCTCGATGTCGTCGGTCAGGGCGGCGAGGTCCTTGCCCGCGTTATCGATCCGCCGACCCTCGGCCGTATACACGCCGTAGCCACCGGTGTCGATGATCTCGACCTTCTCAAACCCGTCGCGCGGGTCGGGCCCTTCCAGATCGACGATGGCCATCACGCGGTCACGCGTCACGCCCGGGGTCGGATCGACGATCGACACCCGGCGCGAGGCGATCATGTTGATGAGGGAGGACTTGCCGACGTTCGGTCGGCCCACAATGGCTAGACGGGGAAGTGTCACGGTGGAGGGTAGGTGCAGCCCCCGCGAAAGGCGTTACCCGAACCGAACAGCGGGCGAAAGACTTTTCACCGCTGTTGTCAAGACCCACAAAGCCAAGATTCGTTGAAGATATACTGGTTAAAGCCTTTGCGCGCGGTTCGGACGCAGGCCGGGTGCTTGCGTGCCGCCGCCTTGACAAAGACCGCTCGGTTTGGATTCAGGGCGAAGGGTGGTTTCGGAGCTGCTCGATGGACGTGCTGACAACCCAGGAAATGGCCCTTCGCCTCGGCGCCGCGTTGGCTTTGGGGGCGCTGGTCGGGCTTGAGCGTGAGCGCAAGCACAGACCGGCCGGGTTCCGCACGATGATTCTCATCAGCCTGGGCTCCGCGGGGTACGTGCTGCTGGGGATGCAGTCTGTCGCGATGCTCGCGGGACCGGGAAATGCCGCTTTGCCGCCGGGCGTCCCGCACCCGGGGCAGGCAGAAATCTCGCGCGTGCTGCAGGGGCTCATCGGCGGGATCGGTTTCCTCGGCGCCGGCGCGGTGATTCAGAACAAACGCGCCGTGCGGGGCATCACCACCGCCGCCGCCGTGTGGGTCACCGCCGCCACCGGTGCGGCCTGCGGCATGGGGCTCTATTCACTCGCGGTGCTGCTCGCCATCGCCTCGCTCTTCACGCTCGTGGTCCTCGAAATGGTCGAAGACCGCTACTTCCCCGATCCCGACGACGGTGCCTTCGACAAAGGCCCGGGCAAGAAGGACAAGAACGGCAGCGGCTCGCAGAATCACGCCCGACGAGAGGGCGACCGCGACAGTGACCCATCCGACCCGCGCGACGACGCCGGCGACGGCGCCGCACGAATGCGCGGCGAGGGATAAGCCGCTTTCTCGCGGCCTCTTGATGCGATCACGTTTTCGATCTCACCGCCCGCCCGGCGTCGCGCCCGGCATCGGCGGCTGGTTCGTCCGTGGCGTGTTCCCCCGCGCCTGCGTGAAGAGCGCCTTCAGCCCCAGACGGCTCTTGAACTCCACCGCCCGCTGGTTCTGCACGCGGTAGACCAGCATCTCTTCGCGACGCTGATCCAGCACCACCAGCACCTCGTCGCTCGAGCCCGCTTCGACCGTCAGCAGCGAAGTCTCCGACGCGCCGCCCTGGTTCACCGCCTGCGCGTACGCGGCTTGCCCGAGCTCGGCCAAAGCCGATTGATCGCTCGCGAGGCGGTTGATCAGCAGCGCCGAGATCAGCATCGCACAGGCAATCAAAGCCAACGTGCCGCCGCTGGTTTGGCGAGCGTTTTCATTCCGGTTCGCGTTCTCATTCCCGTTCACGTTCTGATTTTGGTTCACGTTCATCACCCTCACCGCCCCTTCCCGCCTGAGGCGACGTCGTTGACCAGATCTCGGAACCCCACCACCTCGAAGGTGCCGGTTCCTTTGTCCCACCGCAGCGCCAGCAGCTCTTCGTTCGCGGTGTCGGCGATGTACAGCACGCCCGTCGACAGGCCCTGCGCCTTCGCGGGCACGGCCACATACTGCCCGCGCCCACGCTGCGGCTGATTGCCCGCCGCCGCCTGCCCACGCGTCATCGACGCCAACGCCAACGCGGCCAGCAAGGCCATGTTGACCGCCACCAGCACCCGCTGAGACTTGGTCATACCGCCACTCCTGTGTTTGTCCTTGTCAATCGATCGCCACGCCGCCCACACGCACCGCCCCGTCAAACACCCCGCCCCACGATCGTCAGGGCATCAATCCTGGTGCCCGCGCTTGGTGGGCACGAGGTTCGCGCAGATCACCAACACCGCGCACCCGAGCATCCCCAAGATCGTCAGGAAATCCACGCCTTCATCCGCGGCACGGAAGTTCAACGCCGGTGGTTCCAGCCGCGCTGCCGCCGGGTTCGGAACGTCGTTCCCCAGCGACTGCGCCGAGGCCTTGGGCTGCGTCAGCACCATCCCCGCGGAGAGCACCAGCACCGCAACAGCGGTCTTCACGAACGACTTGAACATCGGCTGCGAACGGGCCATGCGATCATCTCCAAAGCGCCCCGGAGCGGTCGAAAACCCGCCCGCAGGGAGAACGATCATACCACAGGGCGGGCCAACGTGGGCGCGTGGACCCAGGCCTCGGCAAAGGGCTGGCTGAGCCGTTCAAAGTCCGATCGGCTCAGGTCCACCGTCCGCCAACGCGGGCTCCGCGTCCGCATCGCCCCCGCGTACGCATCGATCGTGATCGCCCGCAACGCGTACCACCGCCCTTGAAACTCCATGATCTCCTGAAACAACCCGTCCGGCGGCATCTCATCGCACCAATAGACAAACACAATCGCCCCCGTAAACCCCTCGCCGAAGAGCTGCTGCCAGGATCGCAGCGACTCCACATCGTCCTCCGTCGCCCACGATTCCAAACGACCGGCCTGCGCCTTGATCGGTTTCACGCCCCCGCCCACAGACTCAGATCCGAAGATCCCGCCGGTGGTGGAGTCGGCCCGCTCGCTTCCACCGGCCTTCCGCGCAACCTTCCGACCCTTGATCTCCAGCAGGAAGTTCCCCGATTGGCCGTAGACCACGAAGTCAAAGGACTTGATCGCTCGGCCCTCAGCAGGATCCGCCGACGCACCCTCCGTCCGCACGCGCAGCGAAGCCTCCGGCGGCAGAAGGGCCTTCTTCGCCTCATCGACCGCGACGTACGGAATCCGCCGCTGACGCAGGAACGCCTCGAAAGCCCGCTCGTAATGGTGACGACGTTGAGCCATGGGAGAACCGAGCCGCGTGCGAAGAACCCCACCCGCGCGAGAACAGCATAGTGCCCGCGAGCAACCGGCATTGTTCGCGGACGAGCCGCGAAACGACCCCGGGGGGAATGGTACGGAAATCGGCCTATCGCCCGCGCAAGGCCCCTATGATCAGCGGTTGAAAACAGCCGGGCGACCGCGTTGGTTGCCTGGGCTGCACACGGGGCCGATATGGTTTCGACCGAGCGTGTGACGTTTGGTGTGGCGCGTCGTGGAGCATGCAGGCCACGTAAAAAGCATGCAAAACAATAGTTGCCAATAACAACTACGCTCTCGCTGCCTAATATTAGGTAGCACGTTCCGGTTGGCTCGGCCCGTGGCCGATCGGAGCGAAAACAACGGGCTGGCCTCTGCCTGGCGTCCCCGGGGAATGAGGCGAGATACACCGGGTACTAGGAACGGAGCAAGCCTGCCGCGGGCGTGCCCGGACCGAACGCAAATCACCGGCTACACGCGTAGAGATGCCAAGCCGACCGTCCCGGCACGGGGGTTCGATTCCCCCCGGCTCCATTCCCGTTTCTCCCGCAACCCTCCCCCTTCGCTCCCACTCACTCCCTCACTTCCACAGCGCATCCACCATCGTCGAATACAGCGGGATCCCCGCCAAGATGTTGAACGGGAACGTCACCCCAAGCGACATCGACACATACACCCCCGGGTCGGCGCTGGGGACCGCCAGGCGCAGGGCCGCGGGCGCCGCGATGTACGACGCCGACGCCGCCAGAACCGCCAGCAGCACCGCGTCCCCGTGCGAGACACCGATCACCTTGGCGCACACGATCGCCAGCCCCGCAAACGCCACCGGCGCCACCAGCGCGAAGATCGGCACGCCCACCGGCGTGCGCACGATCGCCGGCAACCGCCGCGCCGCCAGCACTCCCAGATCGAGCAAGAAGAACGCCAGCACGCCGGGGAAGACATCCGTGCACAAGGGCTTGAAGGCCTTGTACCCGTTCTGACCGGTCAATACGCCGATGATCAAACTCCCCAGCAGCACCACCACAGGCCCGTTCAGCAGTGCCTCGTGCAAAACCGCCCCCCACCCCGGCGCACGCGTGCGCACGCCCACCGTCACAGTCGACGCACCGCCCGCATCATTCAGTCCGCCGTGCTTGCGCTCGTGCATGCGAAGGAGCCCCAGCGCCACGACGATCGCGGGCGCTTCCATCAGCGCCATCGTCGCCACCATGTGCCCGCCATACGCCAGCCCGCGCTGATCGAGCACCGAGCACGCGGTCAGAAACGTCACCACGCTGACCGAGCCATAGCACGCCGACAACGCCGCGGCGTTCGCCGCATCCACCAGCCGCTTGCACACCACAAACGCAACCACCGGCACAACCAGCGCCAGCGCCAACCCAAGCCCGATGGCCAACGCACCCTGCTGCGTCAAGCCGTGCGTTGCCAGTTCAACCCCGCCCTTGAACCCGATCGCCCACAGCAAATACACCGACAGCATCCGCGTGACGGCCTTGGGGATCACGATCTTCGAGCCCGCCAGCGTCGCCGCCGCCCCCAGAAAGAAGAACAGCACCGGCGGGCTCACCGTCAACAACGCCGGCGCAATCTGATCCTCACTCACCGCGATCGTCATCGTCACTGCCATGCGTGCACAGCGTACCGCGAAGCGCCACATTCCGCGCGGCGTTCACACCTTCCACCGCCACACGCACGCAGCCCGCTCCGAACGTTCACTCACTGAATGAACCGCAGCCGCCCGAAGTCCGGCACCCACCACGTCGTACCGTCCCCCGCCGTCGAGGGGAAGTACACAAAGAACGCCTTGCCCAGCAACAAACTCCCCGGCACCACGCCCTCCTGGTGCGCAACATCCATCCCCTCGCGCAGCATGAGCTTCGACACCCACGCCTCAGGCAGGCCCCAGTACCGCCCGTCCAGCGACGCGGGGCTGTTGTCGCCCATGCAGAAGTACTGATCCGCCTTCAAGGTCAGCGTGCGATAAGGCAGCGTCCCCAGCCCCTGCGTGCTGGGTCCGCTCAGCCTCGTCTGCAGCGACGAAGATTGATAGTGCACGTCGCGATCAAGCCCCAGCCGCGTGATCACCGTCGCCTGCCCCACGCTCAACTCAACCTCCGGCGGCTGAAAAAGCATCTTGTCCCTCAGCGGGTGATCCACAACCTTGTTCTCCGCGAGGATCGTCGAAAGGCTCTTGCCCGTCGCGAAGGCCACGCGCTGCTCGGGGTCCCAGTCGTAGCAACCCTCGCTGAGCCCATGGGTGACGAGCTTGCCATCGACCCACAGCTCCAGCCGCTGATCGCAATGCCAGAACTCAACTGCCGAGGGCTTGGTCGTGCTCAGCGTGCACACGCCCTCAGCCAGCGTTGTCCACGCCGTTTCTTTCCCGCCGCTGCGTTTCGGATCGAGCCTCATCTGCACCGAAGCGCGTGAGCCTTCGATCAGCCCGCGAAACTCATGCCCGCGGGCGCGGATGAGCAGTTGAACCTTTGCCGAGTCCGGGTTGCCCGTGGGCTTCACACCCGCGCGCACGCGCAGATCGCTGACGAAGAAATCCTGTCGAGCGAAGCCCGTGTTCCATCGTTCGTTGTACGGGTACCAATCCACCAGCGCCCGCGTCAGCAGCCCCACTTGCGAGCCGTCCATCCAGGTGGCGCTGGTGTCGTACCGCAGAACTCCACCACCGGGCGCGTCGGTCTTGAAGACCCCGCGTGCGTCGCTGCTCCACCCGTCACCGACCCAAGGCTGCTTAAACCCACGCCCGCCCGGTCCCGCCGAGCCCGCGTCCGCGGGCGTGTAGTGCGTGTCGTAGACCGTCTGCCAGAGCTCTTTCTGCACGCGCTCGCTTTTGCGTTGAATCTTCCAAGAGCCGCTGGACCACTCTTGCCCGGGCGCGCTGGGCTGCGCCGGGCGCGCGTAAACATCACCATCGACCACCGCGATCTGCTCGCCCGGCAAGCCGATCAACCGCTTGATGTAGTTCACCGACGGGTCGGTGGGGTTCTTGAAGACCACCACGTCGAACCGCTCCGGGTCCTGAATGCCGTACAGATACTTCAGCACGAGAATGCGATCACCCGCGCGACGACGCACCGCCGCGTACGTCAGCGTCTGCCCCGTCATCGGGTCGTGCACCACGATCGGACTGCCCGGCCTTCCCTGCACCGCAGAGGGAAAGTTCTCCGTCGTCCGCATCCCCCCGCTCGCCAGATCATCAAAGTGCCAGGGTGTGACGGCCCAGTTGTACCCCGTCTGAGGCGACTGCATCCGCATGTGCGCCCCGTGCAGCGTCGGCCCCATCGACCCCGTCGGAATCACGTACGCCTCGACCACAAACGCTCGAAAGATGAACGCCATCACAAAGGCGATGATCACGCTGATCACCGTTTCCTTCGCGGATTCCTTGTGCGCCGAACCTTGAACGCTCGACCGCTCGCCGCCAACTGCTGAAGAAGCTGATTCGGTGGTCATCGTCTCCGACTGTATCCCGCGTACCGCCACGCTCGGGGTACCGCCACGCTCCGCGTGGCGACCAAACAACCTCAGTTACCCGCACCCGTCGGCGGAGCTTCACCCTCCGCCCGCGGCTGCCTGAACTCGCTCGGCGGCACCAACTTGCTCGCTCGCCGCCGATCCCGCTCGTTCACATCCTCTCGCCGCGGCGGTTGCCCACCACCAGCCCCACCACCGGGCCCACGCCCACCACCACCACCCGGACCACCGGGCCCGCCACCACCACGTCCATCTCGCCCATCTCGCCCGCCACGTCCACCGCCGCCCGGACCACCAGGCCCGCCGGGCCCGCCCGGTCCGCGGCCATCACGCCTCGGTCCCTGACCACCACCACCGCCACCGCCACCCATTGGTCCACCGCCACCACCACTCGGCCCGCTCGGTCCAGCGGCACCCTCAGGCCCGGCCGCATCATCCGGGCCGTCGTCATCATCACCACCGCCACCACCACCCGCACCACCGCCGCCGCCGGGTTTGCCGCCCTTGCCGGGCATTTCGACTTTCGTCAGCGACTCGACCGGGTACGCCGCGTCTTCGCCCGTCGCGTCCATCCGCACCAGCACGAGCTGCGTGAGAATCTGCGTATCGATCACAATCCCCGGCCCGTCCGGCGTCATCACCGGCACCTTCTTCCGCGGCAGGTTCTTCTTCAACTCGTCGTACGTGTTCTCTTCGTACCGCAAGCAGCACATCAGCCGCCCGCACCGCCCGCTGATCTTCAGCGGATCGAGCGTCGCCTTCTGGATCTTCGCCTGCTTCATGCTCACCGGCTTGAGCACCTTCAAAAACTGCCGACAGCAGCAGTGCTGCCCGCACTTTTCGTAATCCGCCGTGAGCCGCGCCTCATCGCGGGCGCCGATTTGCCGAAGCTCGATGCGGTTGTGGTAGATCGCCGCCAGTTCCATCACTACCGGGCGGAAGTCGACGCGTTCCTCGCCGTAGAAGTAGAACGTCAGCCGCTCACCACCCAGCAGCGGCTCGACCTCCACCATCTTCATCTTGTCCTGCAACCCCACGCGCGTGACGATCTCGCGCGCCTTGCGGACCATCTCGGACTTCTGCGCATCGAGCGCAGCCTGCTGGTTCAGGTCCTCAACCGTCGCGATCCGCAGGACCTTTCCCTCGGTAAAGAACGGATAATCCCGCCCGCCGGAGTTCTCCACATACTGCAGCATCTGCTTCCGCGTGACGGCATGCCCGCACCCGCCGTTCGGGCAGGTGCTCGTGAGCATCTCCGCCAGTTCCGTCCCGCGGTGCGTGCGGACGACGATCTTCGACCCGCACCCGGGCTTGGCGCTGCCGTCGTAGGGGTACTCACCGATCAGCCGCATGACCCCGAAGCGCACCACCATGCTCGTGGGGGCCTTCAGCGCCTCGTACGCCTTGCGGTCCGCTTCAAGATCCGCCTCAAACTGGGGGAGTGGGATGATCGGCATCGCCCAGACAATAGCCGATCTCGCCGATCCGTTCACACCCCCGACCCATCAACTCCCCCAGCCCTGGTACGGGTTCGCCGCCGCGGGCGGATTCAGCAGCACCACCCCAAGCACCGCCAACGCACAGAAAAGCGCGACCAACGCCGACCGAATGATCACGCCCCGCAGCCCGGGCATCCCTGCGCGCGCGGTTGCGTCCTTCCCCGCTAACCACGAAGCCACCAGCAATCCCACCGGAGCGAGCAAAAGCACCGATGCCTGCCCCGGAGTAGTGACGCCGTAGCGGGTCCCTTGATCGACCAACCCGGTGACGAGCATCGCGCCGACGCCACCAACCCCCGCAATGCTGAACCCGGGCCGCAGCAACGCCACCGCCAGCCCCGCCCCAGCCACGGCCGCCAAAGGCCCCGCCGACTGACCCAGCACCGCGTTGCCGGTCAGTAGTAACGTCAGCGAAACACTCGTATACGCGAAGATCAACGCCAAAGGCCCCTCAATCCAGCGTGTTCGACGCGAAATCGACTCCAAAGCCCACCACCACACCAGCCCACTCCCGACCATCAACCCAACCATCCCCCACTGATCCGGTTCGGGGAGTGCGAAGGCTCGCGAGCCGGTCATGGAGCACCACACCACCATCGCGATGACCGCCAGCCGGGCGAGGGTCGAAATCACCGCCCCGCGCCAGTACGTCAGCACCGGGAAAAACCCGCCAATCAGGCTGACAAAAGCGCCCGCCAGGGCAAAGACGGGCAGCCAGTTCTCCGCCGCCACGATCGACCAGCCCGTCTGGGGCTTATAGAAGTTCCAAGCAAGTGCCGCCAGGCAACCGAGCGCACAGGCGACACCCGTGAAAGCTCTGAAACGCCCCGGCGTGCTCTCCCCGGGCTTTGACCAGTCGAGCGCCTGGGTACTTTTGGCGTGTGATCGCCACAGCGGCACCAGCACCACCAGCGCCACGATCAGGGGCAACACCGCGGCTTGAACGATCGGCAGAAGCAAGGCGAAGTTCATCTGAAGATCTCCGTCAGTCCACAGCGCGTATCGGGAAAGTTCGATCCCGCACCGCTTCAACCCAAGACTAAACGAATCCGATCCCCGAAGGTTCGGTGGCTGCACCTGCGGGCATCGCGGTTTGTTCGTGTACACTCGTTGGCGCATGTCGGTCGGTCCTCACGCCAACCCGAGCAGTTTTTCACCCGGCGCGGGCGGTTCACCCGCACGCAAGCCCATCATTTCCGTCAAGGGGCTCGTCAAAGAGTTCGACGCACGCCCGGTCCTCGACGGGATCGACCTGGACGTCTATTCGGGGGAGACCCTCGTAATCATGGGCGGCTCGGGCTGCGGCAAGTCCACGCTCCTGCGCTGCCTCATCGGTTCGCTCATCCCCGAACGCGGCACCGTCGAGATGTTCGGCTCCGACATTTCCAAGCTCGACGAACAGCGGATGGACGAGGTCCGCAAACGATTCGGTATTCTCTTCCAGTCCGGGGCGCTGTACAACTCGATGACCATCGCGCAGAACGTCGCCCTGCCTTTGGAAGAACACACCGACCTCGGGCGTGAGATCATCGACATCCAGGTGAAGATGAAGCTCGAGCTGGTGGGGCTTCGTGAGCACGCGGAAAAGTTCCCCGCGCAGATCTCCGGCGGCATGAAGAAGCGTGCCGGTCTTGCCCGCGCGATGGCCCTGGACCCCGCGATCCTGTTCTATGACGAGCCCAGCGCCGGGCTTGATCCGGTGACCAGCGCCGAGATCGATCGGCTGATTGTGCGGATGAGCAAGGGCCTGGGGGTCACGTCGATCGTCGTGACGCACGAGATGGACAGCGCCTTCACCATCGCCGACCGGATGGTGATGCTCGACAAGGGACGCGTGCTGAAGATCGGCGAGCGGGCGTGGTTTGACGCGCTGCGGTCGATGCCCGAGGAGCAGGCGAAGCAGCTCGACGAGCAGAGCCGACTGATTCGTCAGTTTCTGCGGGGGGATGCGGACGGGCCGATCACGGAGCGGAAGGCGGTGACGAACTACGCCGACGACTTGATGGGGACGATCGCGGCGCAGCTTGCCCCGCCTATGCCCAGCGTGGAGTCGACGCGTCGGTTCTTCCTTCGGCGCAAGAACCGCCCGGAGTGAGTGCGCGTGTCACCGGATGTGGATCGATCGGGTGTTGGTTGGTGAGGCGGAGATGATCGCGGCGTTGTATGATGCCGCGCCCGCGGGTGAGTGTGCGGATCGGTGTGCGCACCGGCGCGGGCGAGAACTGATCGGAAGCAAGCAGGCGGCGAGAACCATGGCGAGCCGAGGCGGTCGGAACAACGTCATCGCGGGAGTCTTTGTGTTGCTGGCCCTCGCGGCGGGCGTAGTGGTCACGCTCGTGCTGGCGGGGGTGCGCGAGGGGATCACTTCGCGCAGCAGCTACACGATCCGTTTCGGGCTCAGCGACGGGGCCGAGGGGCTGGATGTGGGGTCGGTGGTGAAGGTCGGCGGGCGGAAGGCGGGCAAGGTCAGCGGGCTGAACTTCTATCGAACCCCGGGGACCGAGGTCATCGCGGGCGTCGACGTGGTGGTGGCCATCGATAAGGACGTGACGCTCTACAAGAACGCGAGAATCTACCTGCAACTCCCGCTGCTGGGGAGCCAGTCACAGATCAACATCCCCTTCGCGGGCGACCCCGCCCTGCTGAAACTCAAAGACGGCGAGACCGGCATGGTCTCACCCGGCTCGCTGCTCGATGGACGCTTGGCGCCCCCGGCGTTCCTGGCGCAGGCGGGCTATGGCGAGGAACAGTCCGACCAGCTCCGACTGATCCTCAAGCGCGGGGCCGACATCGCGGATCGGCTGGCGATCATCGCGGAAAAGACCGACAAGCAGCTCGACACCGCCCTGCCCGCGGTGGCGCAGGCGATGGTCGACGTTCGCGCAATGACCGCGGACTTCCGCACCGCCACGGGCAAGTGGCTGCCCATCGTCGAGACAACGCTCTCGAACCTCAGCCAAGCCTCCGGCGGCGTGGGGACGGGGATCGAAGAAGCACGCAAGATCATCCAAGGCGTGCAGAGCATCGTCACCACCGCCTCGCCCCGGGTTGAATCGATCCTGCGGAATATCGACGAGCTGACCGTCAAGGCGAACACGCGGCTCTACGACCGCATCGAACAGACCGTTGGTGCCGGGCAGAAGGCCCTCGACGAGTTCGCCCGCGTGGGGAGCAAGTTCAGCGCCCTGACCGACGAGCTCACCCCCGAGCTGCGCCTGACGATGGGCAACGCACGCCTGGCGAGCGATCAGCTCAAACTCGCGCTGATCGAAGTCCGCCGGAACCCGTGGCGGCTGCTCTATCAGCCAGGCAAGAAGGAGTTCGCGGAAGAGGTCCTCTTCGACTCGGCCCGCGCGTACGCACAGGCGGTGAGCAACCTCCGCGCCGCGTCGGCTTCATTGGAGCAGGTGATCAACGCGGCGAAGGTCAACGGCACACCGGCCGACGCGACCCAGCTTGCCGACATCCAGGCACGGATCCAGAAGGCCTTCAGCGATTACCGCAAGGCGGAGACGAAGTTCCTCGACCGGTTGATCAACGACGGCACCGACGAAGCCCCGAAGAACCCCTGAAAAGGCTCAGAGCCGTCGGCTTCAGCCGACGGTGGTTTGACTCTGGGGTTCGACTCTGTATACCGACGAATGAAACGCGAAGACCAAGGCGCCCTCGACTGAAGTCGAGGGCTCTGATTGGTTCGTCTGCGTTCAAGCTGGTCAGACGACCGGGTTGCTGGCGGGGAGGCCTTGGGCGAGGCGTGAGGCGTTGTCGATGACCATCTCGGTCATGAGCCAGCGCCAGCGTCGCTCGGCCGAGCCGATGTGCGGGGTCATGACCACGTTCTCCAGCGTCAGCAGCCCCTCGTGCACTTTGGGTTCAAGCTCGAAGACATCGAGCCCCGCGCCGAAGAGATGCCCCTCGCGGAGGACTTTCACCAAGGCCGACTCTTCGACCACGGGGCCGCGGGCGGTGTTGATGAGGATGGCCTGGGGCTTCATGAGCCGAAGGCGACGCTCGTCGATGAGGTGCTTGGTCTGGCTTGTCAGCGGCGTGTGCAGGCTCACCACATCGGCGCGGCGCAGGCCCTCGTCAAGTTCCACACGCTCAGCACACAGCGGCGCAAGCTCGAAGTCGATATGGCGATTGCGGGCGGCGTAGATGACGCGCATCCCCAGCGCCAGGCAGCGCTGCGCCACGGCTTTACCGATGCGCCCGGCACCGACGATGAGGAGCGTGCGCCCGGCGAGGTCCATCCCCAGCCAACCGCCCGGGAAGCCGTTGCCCTCGCGTTCGAATCGGCCGGCACGGACGAAGCGGTCGCCCTCGCTGATTCGGCGTGCGACGCTGAGCAACAGGCCCAGCGCGATGTTCGCGGTGCCTTCGGTGACGGCGTCGGGGGTGTTGCTTACACCGATGCCGCGGGATGCGCAGAGCGCCAGATCGATGTTGTCAACACCCACCGCGAAGTTGCACACGCCCCGGAGCGAAGGACCGGCGGCATCAAGAAACTCCGCGTCGACGCGGTCGTCGAACATCGTCACGACGCTCGATGCGCCGCGGATGAAGCGGAGGACCTCTTCGCGCGGGCGTTTGCCCTCGCCCGGGATGACTTCGATGCGAAGGCCTTCGGGAGATGCGGGAGATGAACCCGTGGGCGTGGGGACACGCCGGGTGATGGCGATGCGGAGGCCCGTGGCGGCGGTGGACGATGTGGAGGCGGAGGGTTGATTCACGGGTCGTTGCTCCGAAAGACTGGGGCACGGGTCGAGTTTGCTTGAGTGTCGGGTCAGAACGTTCGCGGGCCGCAAGGGCCCGAGAACGCCCAAACCGGGGCGGTTTCTGAGGGCGATTCGCGTGTGAAGCGTAGCGGAAGGATCCGCGGATGTGCCTTGGGCGTACACTCGCGGTAGACTGGACGGTCACATGGCCCAGGCGAAACAGGACGAGATCTCGGGCGAAGTGCATAAAGCCGGCGCTCAGCGGGCTTTCGATATCGCTTCTTCGAGTGACGAGGCGAAGCGTTCGCGGCTGGTGATCCTGCGCATCCTGCGGATGGGGTTCATCTCGCTGCTGATGACCGTGACGCTGCTGTTCATCCTGCGCGGCGACAGCAACCCGGGCGAGGCCGGCACGTTGTCGGTGAAGATCTGGTGGTACATCCCGCTGACGCTCGCGCTCGTGCTGGCGTTCGTCGCGATCCTCCTTGATGAGTACGGCCCGCGCAAGATCGGCACGCTCTCGGCCCTCTTCTTCGGGCTGCTCGCGGGGCTCATCGCTACGTACGCGCTGTCGTTCGTGGTTGATCTGCTGGCGCAGACGTACGACCTGAACACGAAGGTTAACGCCGAGGCGCAGCAGATGCTCTTCGCGGTGAAGGTCATCCTGGGGATGTGCTTCTGCTATCTGGGCGTGGCGACGGTGCTGCGCACGCAGGACGACTTCCGCCTGGTGATCCCGTACGTCGAGTTTGCCAAGCAGGTGCGCGGGCCCAAGCCCATGATTCTGGACAGCTCGGTGCTGATCGACGGGCGGATTGTCGAGCTTTCGCAGACCGGGTTTGTGGTTGTGCCGCTGGTCATCCCGCGGTTCGTGCTGGCGGAGCTTCAGTCGCTGGCGGATTCGTCGAACCGCTCGGTGCGGACGCGCGGTCGGCGCGGGCTCGATGTGGTCTCGCGTCTGCAGCGTCTGCGCAGCGTTGACGTGCTCATCAACGACACCCACGTGGAAAGCACGCTCGTCGATCAGCAACTCGTCGAGCTCGCCAAAGCCCTGCAGGCGACGATCCTCACCACCGACAGCGCCCTGAACTCCGTCGCCGAGATCCACGGCGTATCCGTCCTCGATCTCACCACGCTCGCCGCGAGCGTTCGACCGGCTGTGGTCCCCGGCGCTCGCTTCGACGTCTCACTGGTGAAGATCGGCGAGCAGCCCCACCAGGGCGTGGGGTACCTCGACGACGGCACCATGGTCGTGGTCGATCAGGCCTCGTCGATGGTTGGCCAATCGGTGCAGGTCGAGGTCGCCAGCACGCTGCAAACCTCCGCGGGTCGGTTGGTCTTCGCACGACTGTCCACAGCGATGGCCGAGGGCGACAAAGCTGGCTCATCGGAGCGCTCCGCCAGCGAGCCGGGCACAACCGAGGGCGCGGCCGCAGGTAACGATGCGGACCCAGCCGCGAGTTCGATGAGTTTGATTGAATCAAACGCCGCAGGCCAGATCGACGATTCCGCGTCGAGCACTGATTCGTCAAGCTCGGGCGAGTCGTCGCTGTCACCCACGACGGTGAAGCCGCCGGGCCCGCCCAAGCCCTCGCCCTTCCCGCCCGTGCGTGGGCAGCGGAGCCCGAACCGCAACCCGCGCCGGTATTGACGGCTCACTCGCCCCGCTTCGCGTAACCGCACGTCGCACGATCGCCAACAACCGCCGTTCCCTTCGACGCTCAAGAATCCTTCGTATGCCCAGGTACATGCTGCTCATCGCCTACGAAGGCACGGGGTTCTGCGGCTGGCAACGACAGGAGCCGCCCGACGCGCACGCGAAGGACCAGCCGCCCACGCCCGGCGCGATGCCGTATAAACACACCACGCCGATGATCGAATCGCGCCGCGACGGGCGCGTGGCCTTGCGCACGGTGCAGGGCGTGGTGGAGCGTGCGGTCAGCGACGTGGTGCGCCACGAGGTCGAGGTCATGGGCGCGAGCCGAACAGACTCGGGCGTCCACGCGCGCGGGCAGGTGGCGGCCTTCACGTGCCACCCGCTGGATGAAAACCCCACGGGGCGAGAGTCGCCCACGCTGCTCGCGGCCGACAAGCCTTTGCAACCCGGCGCGGGCTGGCCTGTTTCGCGGGGAGTTGATCGGCTCACGATGGCGATCAACTCACGCCTGCCGGCGGACGTGCTCGTCCGCAGCGCCCAGCGCGTGCGTCCCGAGTTCGATCCCATCTCCGACGTGATCAGCAAGGCGTACTCGTACACCTTCCACCTCTCGCGCTCGCGCCCGCTTTTCGACCGCGCCACCGTCACGCACATCTGGCGTGATTCGCCGATCGATCTCGACGCGATGCACGCCGCCGCGGGATTGCTCGTGGGCGAGCACGACTTCGCCTCCTTCGCCGCCACCGGGCACGGGCGGCTGAGCACCGTCCGCACGGTCCACCGCTGCACCGTGACGCGCCTGCCCGTCAGCGAAGCAACCGACGCGAACGCCGCTCGCATCCGCATCGATATCGCCGGCTCGGGCTTTCTCTGGAACATGGTCCGCATCATCGCCGGCACGCTGCTGCAGGTCGGGCTCAATCAGCGCACCGCCGACGACGTCCGCACAATCTTGCTGAGCAAAGACCGCACAAAAGCAGGCCCAACCGCCGGCCCTGAGGGACTGTGCCTGGAGTCCATCACGTACCGCGATGGGGCGCTCGACGAACCTTCGTAAATAGCTCCGATTTCTTCCTGTTGTAGCCGTTACGTGCCCATTTCAATGATCCAATATCGATCAGATGTTATTATATACACTTTTCTGCCATCAGGATCTCGAATATACCTCATATATACAGTCGTTATGCCGGATGCCGGAAAACGCAACGTCGATACCGTCACCCCTTCGCGATCACTGAAGTGCATCTCAAAGTACCTCTTCTCCGTCACCGGCCGCCTCCTCTCATCAAGGAGGTACCCCCGCAACGAAGTGTGCATTGAGTACTTGACCCCATCAACGCAACACTCGACGAATGCTCGCTCGTGGCTGGCATCCCTGATCGCCATGTGGCCCGCGTAAGAAATGTTGACATACCTATCCCGTCCTTGGCTATCCATGACGAGATACACGCGGTCCTCAAGCCGTTTTAGTGCACTCACATACGCCAACTGGGTCGGCGAGCCAAATCGAATAGACTTCAGTCCCGGAAAGGTGGCAGCAGCGACTTCTTCGCCCGAAGCAACATCAATCGCGAACAACCTCATCGCGGCCTTGTTCGTGAGCACATCGTTTGAGTACCAGATAATCTCATCATTCCCATCATTATTGATATCGATTATATCAACAAGATCACCGTATTTACCATTCCTTACCTGATGCTTCTTGATTGTTTCCAAATCGGGCGAAAAGAGCCAAACGAATGATCGATCTTCCCCCGGAGAGCACATAACCAACCACGACTCCCCGTTGATCCGCGCAAAGTCCCAAGGAACAGCATACGACCGGGCATGCTCCGCGCGATCCAAAGCAATCTCTTTCACTACGCGACCGGAGCTCGCATCAAGCACTTCAATTCGCTGTACCGGCCGGCCGCTCAGCTTCCAATAACGACCGCTTGTCCAACTCGGCGCAACGAATGCAATTCCACGTTCGCCGTCTATCATTCGCTCCTGCTTAACCTTTGCGACGCCGTTGGAGTTGATGAAAATCGCCTCGTCGCCTTGGAGCAGCACCAAAGAGCTACTCTGTTGATTGAAGAATGCCAAGCGTGTATTGCGTGAGTGCGTTTCACTCTGATAAACGCGAATACTGTGATTTGCGGCAAGAGCGTAAGTGCCCCACCGGCCGGGATGATCGTGCACCGTGCTTTCAAAGTCGGCTGCACTGGAGTCAACGGGACCATCAACCCAAAACGACCTCTTCTCGCTGGATGATTGGGTATCCGCCGCATTGTTGACACGACAACCACACATCGAACCTGACGACAAGACAACGGCGAGAAACAGAACACTGTGAACAAGTCGCGTCATGATCTGGTCCCCTGCGAAGCGACTCGATTCTGGTGTCGCTCTTCTTTCTGACTTCGTCGTGGTCGCTCCCCGGCGGAGAGTGGGCGGGTCAGAAAGCGCTCAGCCGAGTCGAACTCGCCGCTTGCTGTCAACCTCGCCAGGTCCGGCTGGATTGCGATTCTCCGCATATCGCTCCCCCGTCGTCAAGACCGCCCCCCTCCCCCACTCCCCCCGCTTCCCTCCCTTCGTTGACCTCGACTCTTCCGCTCCACCAAACCCACAAACTCAAGGCCCGACCGTCGAAGGCACCGGCACCATCGGCGCGGGCTTTTCGTTCTCCGCCGCACCCTCCGCACCCGCGGGCTTGTTCGCCTCGTCGCTGCTTGGCGTCCCAGTTTCGCTGGGCATCTCGCGGAGCTTTTTCAATGCCGCCCGCACCGCCTCGTCCATCCCGTTGTCCTTCGCACGCGGGCCTTTCGCCTCCACGTCGGGCTGCAGCTTGTGTGCTTCAAGGCGAACGCCTTTGACCGTCACGTAATCGCTCAGCGGGATCTGCACTTCCCACCCTTCCGCAAGCGGGCGGTGCGAGCTGACCAAGACCGCCCCGGCGCTGGGCGTGCCGACCAGCGGCGCTGAGCGCAGCTCACGCAACGCCGCCGCGGTGATCTCGCTGGCGCTGGCCGAGCCGCGGTCGATCAGCACCGCGACCTTCCCCGTGAAACGGTTCTCCTGCGTCGCGCGCACGACGTAGTTCCGCTTGGCCCACTTGGCGATCAGCAGCGCGTCGGTCCCCGCGTCGCCCGTCGCCTCGGTGTACTGCTTCGCCAGCGCCCGGCTCACACGCGTGCCCACTTCCGTATTCCGCGGCAGGAAGAACCCCAGCAGGTGCGAAAGGTTGCTGACGCGCCCGCCGCCGTTGCCGCGAAGGTCCAGCACGAGCTCCTTGATCTCCTCTTTCTTGACGCGCGCGAAGAGCGATTCGATGTTCTTCAGGTCGTACCCGACCGAGAATGTCGGGATCCGCAGCACCGCCGCGCCGGGCTCGACGATCACGAGCGTCTCGGGCTTCCGCGTAGAGAACTTGCCCCGTGTGACCGACACGTCCTCCTCCGCCTTGTCCTCGCGCCGGAGCGTCAAAACCACCTTCGTCCCTTCATCGCCCCCCAGCGCCTCGGTCGCGGTGGCGGGCTGCCCGTCGATCTTGATGATCAGGTCCCCCGTGCGCACCCCCGCGCCCTCCGCCGGCCCGCCCTCGATCACGTCCTGAATCAATAGCCCGTCATCGGTCTTCCGCGTGCTGATCCCCACGCCCACGCGCGTGGTGCTGTTCCGCGTGCTGGCAACCTGAGGCGAAAGCACCCGCAGGTGCGAGATCCCAAACCCCTTCAGCGCGCCGTTGAGCGCCGCGTTAAACGCCTTCACGTCCACGGCCTTATCCAGCGTCTCGCGGTTCTTCTCGATCATCTCGGGGAGCTTCGCAAAGTCCACACCCGAGGTGTACGCGTAGCGGTCCACCTGGTTCTTCAACGCGTCGAGGATCTCCTGCTTCTGCTCCGCAGAGATCGGCTGCCCGATCACCGACGCCACGCAGACCAGCATCACCAAAGCCACGGCCGCGAACGAACGCACCCAGTTCTTCATATTCACAGTCTACAACCAAACCAACCAAAGGCCGCAGGTTGATGGTGGCACTTTCCGATTTGGCCCTTTGCCATTTGCCCGTTTGCCATTTTCCCCTACCCTCCCCCATGCCCCCCGCCCCGAAGCTGCGCACACCCGCCCTGCGCGAGCTCATCAGCCAGCTTCGGTTCGTCCCCGCGGCCACCGCCCGTCGCCACGTCGAACGCGCCGAACACCTCTTCACCCTCATCGATCCCGAATCGACCTACCCCGCCGACTGGGTGATCTACCAGATCACCGCCTACCGCCCCGACACCTCCGACACGAGCGAGCCCGTGCTCATCCCGGGCAAGGCCCTGCGCAGCGACCTTCCCGCGCTGATCGACCGCCTGAGCATGATCGCCCAGTTCGACAGCGCCGAGCTGCGCACCCAGGGCTGGCTCGATGCTTCGGAGGTTGCAAATCGCTGGTCGATCACCCCGCGAACGCTGCAGCGCTATCGGTCGCTCGGGCTGCTCAGCCGCCGGGCCCGCGCGCCGGTCAAAGGCGGCGTGCGCGTGCTCTATCACGAATCCGCCCTGAACGCCTTCCTGGCGCAGAACGCCCCGCGCCTGCACGACGCCGCGGCGTTCTCGCGACTGAGTCCCGACGAACGTGCACGTCTGCTCCGACTGGCGCAGCGCTGCCGCGAGCGCTTCGCGTGGTCGCCCACGCGGATCGCCCACGAGCTCGCCAAGCACAGCGGGCGCAGCGTCGAGGCGATGCGCCAACTGCTCAAAGCCGCACCGAAGGCCAACCTCGCCTCACGCGCTCCGCTCCGCCCGCGCGACCTTCGGCTCATCGAGCTCGCCTCACGCCGTGGGTTGAAGACCACGCAGATCGCACGCCGACTTTCGCGCACGCCCGCCGCCGTCAGCCGCGCCGAGCTTCAACACCTCGCCCGACGCCTCCGCAACGCTTCGCTCCCCGAGCCTTCGGATTCCATCATCGACGTCACCAGCGCTCTGAAACACCCGGCCGCCCTGATGGGTCTCGGCGCCGGGTGCGCCGCGACCATGAGCGAACACCTCCGCAGGACCCTCGACGCGGGCTGGCCCGATGCGCAGCTCGAACTCGCCCGCGCCCGCGCGCTCCAAGCACTGCTGAGCCGTGCGCGAGGCAACATCTCGCAGATCGACCCCACGCGCCCGCGACTGCCCACGATCGATCTCGCCCGCACCGACCTGCTGTGGGCGTGCCGACTGAAAACCGAGTTGGTGCGTTCGCAGCAGATGCTGCTGCTGAAGACCATCGAAGGCCGCCTCGGGAATGCGGGGCTGGAATCGCTCCCCCCACGCAGCGCCCGCGAGCTCTTCATGCTGTGCATCGAGGCGATCCTCACCGCGGTGGACCGCTTTGATCCGTCAAAGGGAGGGCGGCTGGCCGCCCCCGCGGGGATCGAGCTCAACCGCGCCGTCGCCCGCTGGCAACAGCAACAGCACAAGCAACCTGAGCAGTCTTCGCCGTCAAGCAAGCCGTCGCAACGTCTGGCCGAACGCACGCTCAAGCCCGTGGTTGAGCACATCGCGCTGCCCGACTGGACGCGTCGCGTCTATACGTTTCAGACGATGCTCGAACCCGCCGAGCCCGTCCGCCGAGCGGTGCAAACTCCTTCATCATCCCTCTCCACCACCGACCGCACCCTTCTCGCCGCCCGCTACGGCTTGCTCTCCGAGCCCCCCACCACGCTGAAGTCCCTCGCGGCTTCGATGAAGAACCTCCCCACGAACCTGCTCGTTCGGCGTGAGCGCCTCGCCCTCCGCCGGGCGTTTCTCATCGGTTTGAAGACACCCACCACGCCCGCCCTTCAGCACCGCGTTTAAACGCCCGCCTTCTTCCCCGAGGGCTTCGTCACGATCGTCGCCTCACCACCCGCGCCGCCCCCTGTGGCGTTCTGCCGTGACAAAAGCTCGTCCCATTCCTTGACCATCCCCTCCGCCAGCTTCGCATAGTCCTGCGCACCGGCGCACTGCGGCGCATACTCAAAGATCGTCTGCCCGAAGCTCGGCGCTTCCTGCAGCTTCACGTTCCGACGCACCACGGGGCGGTACACCCGTCCGTTCCGCCAGGGCACATCCGTCCCCCGCGCCGCTTCAAAGAACCCGTCCAGATCCGCCACCACCTCGCGCCCGTGCGTCGTCGTCGAGTCATGGCAGCACAGAACCACGCCCGTCACGTGCAGCTTCGGGTTCACCGTCCGCCCCACCAGCGCCACCGTCTGCATCATCTTGCCCACGCCCTGCAAGGCCAGAAACTGCGCCTGCATCGGGATGAAGACCTCGCGCACGCACGCGAGGGCGTTGAGCGTCAAAACACCCAGCGAGGGCGGGCAGTCCATCATCACATACTCATACCCCGCCCCGCGCGCTTGCGCCGCGTCGATCGCCCCGCGCAGCCGCGTCAGCCGATCGCTCTCGGTGGCCAGCTCCGTCTCGAGCGCCGCCAGGTCCGTCTCCGAGGGCAACAAATCCAAGTTCGGCCGTGCCTGCCGGATCGCGCTCTCAAGCCCGATCGACGGGTCCAGCAAAAGGTCGTACACCGTCGGCTTCCGCGCCACCTCCCCCGCACCCCCCGCCCCCCCGGCCCCTTCCTCCTGCACGTTCACACCAAGGTGCAGCGTGGCGTGCGCCTGCGGGTCAAGGTCCACCAGCAGCACCTTCTTGCCCAACTGCGCGATCCCCGCGGCCAGGTTCACCGCCGTCGTCGTCTTCCCCACGCCGCCCTTCTGGTTCATCAGCGCAATCTGCCGCACCATAGTGCCGCCAGTATATTCCCTCCCTCCCCTTCCCCCACCCCCTCTCCACGCGTTTTCTCGCCTCTCTCCGGTTTTTTTCACCCCCACCAACCGGGCTTTTCCCTCAGCGACCGCCCCTCTGGCCCATCGGTGCGCGCACGAACTTGATCTTTCAGAACCTGTTCCCCAACCCCGGCGCGCTACCCTCTCCGCGGTGCCCGATTCCGCCCCAAACTCGGCTTCGATCTCCATCCGCTCCTTCCTCACCGACGGGGCGGTGGCGCGTTTGTGCGATGAAATGTCGCGCCTGACGGGCGTGCCGATCTGGCTCCGCGATGTCGACGGCTCTGTCGTCGTTCCGCGAGAGGACGGGCAGCTCTGGGCCGTGCTCCCCAGCCGCGAGGGCGCTGCGAGGGCCTACGCCCTGGTCAACCGCGTCGCGCCGGAGCGTGGCGACCTCTTCCTGGCCCCCCTGAAGACCAGCGAAGGCTCCATCGGCGCGATCGCTATGCCCGCGGATTGGGACCGCGACGACCCGGTGGGCCGCCGGGCCCTTGAACGCGCCGTCATTCTCCTCGCGGGCACCGCCACCGAGGCCATCGAGTCCGTCATCGCCCTGCGCCGACGCGTCGAAGCGCTCGACACGCTTTACCGCCTGAGCTCCGCCCTCGCCCGCGCGCACGACGCCGACGCGGTGCTCTCCATCGCCCTCGATCTCGCCCTGGACGCCATGCGCTGCGACGCGGGCACCATCTCGATGATCGACGAAAAGACCGGCGAGCTGGTCCACCGCGCCACCCGCGGGCTCTCCGAGGCCTGGCTCAACGACGGCGCGCCGCTCTCCATCGACGGCACCCTCCGCACCAGCGCCATGCAGGGCGAGGTGATCTGCGTGGAGAACCTCTGGACCGATCCGCGCATCGCCGACGCCAGCCGCCCGCGCGCCGAAGGACTCGTCTCGCTCATCACCACCGGCCTCGTTTATCAAGGCCGAGCCGCGGGTCTGATCCGCCTCTACGCCCGTGCCCCGCGCACCTTCGCTCGCGCGCAGCAGGATCTGCTCCGCTCAATCGCCGATCACGCGGCGATGGTCGTCGCTCTGCAGCGTCTGCGTCAGCTCCGCGAGCAGGACCAGGCGACGCAGCGTCAGCTCCGTCTTGCCGCGGACGTGCAGCGGCGCATGCTCCCGCGGACGCTCCCCAACAGCGACCGCCTTGATATCGCCGCGAAGTACGCCCCCAGCTTCCACCTCGGAGGCGACTTCTACGACATCTTCGAGAAGGGCGGCGCGGGCAAAGAGATCGGCATCGCCGTAGGCGACGTGGTGGGCAAGGGCGTTCCCGCGGCCATCCTCATGTCCGCCGCCCGCGCCAGCCTCCGCGCTTTCGCGGGTGAAGAGTGGCGTCTGGAAGAAGTCATCCGCAAGATGAACCAGGCGATCGTCCGCGACACCCTCGAGAGCGAGTTCCTCACCCTCTGGTGCGGGGTGATCGAGCCCAACACCCTCACCCTGCACTACTGCGCCGCGGGTCACGACCCCGCGCTGCTCTTCAGCATCGACAACAGCCGCGATGTGGTTCTTACCCCGCTTGATGTCGGGGGCATGGCCGTGGGCATCGACCCCGAGCAGCGCTACGAGGTCGGGCACGTGCACCTGCGCGCGGGCGACACGCTCGTGCTCTACACCGACGGGCTCAGCGAGGCCCTGAGCTTCCAGGGCGAGGCCTTCGGGCGGCACCGCATACGATCCGCCGTGGTCGAGCTGCTGAAAAACAACCCGCACGCCCCCGCGAGCGAAGTGATCGAGAAGCTCTTCTGGTCACTCCGTCAGTTCGCGGGCGTCCGCCTCAGCGGCGACGACATCACCATCGTCGTCCTCCGCGTCAAATGACGGGGTGCGCCGTGAAGGCGTGAGGTCGGCCTCGATCGCCCCTCACCCCCCTCCCCGCACCCCCGAAACTCACGGCCGCACCCCCAGCCCGCGCAATCCACCAAACCCAGACACGCACCCTTCGGCCCAACGCCGTCGCGGTTTCGTACAGATGCAACACCATTCAACCCCGGGCCTTCCCAAGGCCGATAGCACTCTGGTTCACGAACCGAATCCCTCGCCGCCACCGCGCCAGCCCCGCTGCGCCCGCGGCTTGAATCGAGATCCACCATGAACACCGACCCCGCTCAACCCATGTTCGCCGGCGCTTTCACCGCCATCGTCACCCCCTTCACCGACGACGCCTCCGCCATCGACTTCGCCCGCCTGAAGGACCAGATCGACTTCCAGGCACGGGGCGAAGACCCCGCCGTCGGCGGCGTCAAGGGCATCATCATCTCGGGCACCACGGGCGAATCCCCCACCCTCAGCGAGCAGGAATACCGCGCCCTGGTCACCAAGGGCGTCGACTTCGCCCACCGCGCCGGGCTCATCGCCGTCGTCGGCACGGGGAGCAACTCCACCCACCACGCCCTGCACCTGCAACGCATCGCCGAGAACGCCGGTGCCGACGCCACCCTCAGCGTGAATCCCTATTACAACAAGCCCGTGCAGGAAGGCCTCTACCAGCACTTCATGCACATCGCCGACCAGGCCCAGATCCCCGTCATGCTCTACAACATCCCCGGTCGCACAGGCGTGGCCCTCTCCCCCGAAACCGTCGAACGCCTCAGCAAGCACCAGCGCATCACCGCCATCAAGGAAGCCACCGGCTCGACCGATTCCTGCGGCGAGATCGCGATGCGCTGCCCCAACCTCGCGGTGCTCTCAGGCGACGACACCATGACCCTCCCCTTCGCCAGCGTCGGCGCGGTGGGCGTGGTCAGCGTCCTGTCGAACCTCTTCCCCTCAAAGCTCACGTCCCTCTGCAACGCCTTCCTGCAGAACCGCTGGGACGACGCGCTGCAGATCCACCGCGAACTGATCCCCCTGGCGCGCGCGATGTTCGTGGAAACCAACCCCATCCCCGTCAAGGGCGCGATGATGCTGCAAGGCCGCGACACAGGCTCGCTCCGCCTGCCCATGACCCGCGCCAGCGAGAACACCCTCAAGCTGCTGCGCTCGCTGAACCTCGATCAGTCCCCGGCCTTTGGTGGCTCGGCTCTCCAGAGCCGAGCATGATCATCCTTTGTCGATCAAGACGTAGACCAAGATCAAAACGCCCAACAACGAAGAGGGCCGATCGCCCAAAGCGATCGGCCCTTTGTCTTTTCTAGTGCCTAATGCCGAGTGCCCAGTGCCTACGACTTACTTCTTCCGCTTCAACTCAAAGACCATCTTCTCCGTCGGCTGGCCCTTCTCCCACCCGCTCCAGTGCTGGCGGATCACGTCCTTCGAGACGATCTCCAGCGTCATGTTCCCCATGCAGTGGTCCGTCTCCACCGAGTTGTTCGTCACCGAATCGAACTTCATCACGATCATCCCCGGCGTGCTGTCACTCGTCGACATCATCCGCGGCTGGTTCCCCACCGCGCAGTAGTGCGTCATCATCAAGCGCGACCCGTTCATGTGGTACATGTTCGTCATCTCGTGCGAAGAGCCGGGGAACATCACCTCGCGGACCGCGTTGCCGGCGCTGCTCACGCTGAAGACGTGCGTCGAGGTCACCTCGCCCTTGTCGTTACGACCCTCCCACGTCCCCGCCAGGGCCTTGACCTGATCGAGCAGCGCCGCCTTCTGCTCCTTCGTCGCGGGCGCGACGATCATCTGGCTCGGCTCACTCGCCGAGCGAGCCCCGCCGGTCTGACAGCCTCCCAAAGTCCCCGCCGCTGCGACCATCGCCAGAGCCACAACCGACATGCCGTTGATCCGCTTCATCTTCATGGAAACCTCCTGAATGGATAACCTGTTGGTTAGTATAACGAAATCAGCATGGAACGCAACCGTTCAATCACCCAAATGACTAGGGGTTTACCCGCACCGTATTCTGTTGCAGTGTGGAACGCCGACGAGATCGTGGACCTGCTGGCCCAAACGCTCCGCGAGCGTGAGGCGGAGCTTCGGCGTGAACAAGCCTTCGCCGGCCTCGACGCTTTGCAGGAAACCGAACTGCACCCGATCTTGGCGGGCGTGGCCGATTTGGCGAGCTGGGGGGTGCTGCGCGAGGTGGCGTACCCGGCGCAGTGGAGGTCAAAAAAGCCGCGTCGCAAGCCCCTGCCGGAGGATGCCGAGCGGCAGCGCTGCGACCTGGTCCTAACCCCCGGGCCCGGTCAGCGATTGGCGGACGAGTTGAAGAACGAGCGTGCCCGGGTTCGCGCGCGCGAGCTTGTCCGCGGGACCTTGTTTGAGTCCCTCGCCACCGACGAGCCCGCGCCGGCTGATCTTTCGAAAGACTTGGTGGTGCCCGCGGAGGACGCGTATTGGCTGGAGGTGAAGGCCGTGGGTCAGTTTGCGTACGTCGATGGCGTACCGGGGCCCAACCCGGCGTACTCGTCGCAGCTCACGCGCGGGGTTTCGGGTGATCTGCGGAAACTCCTGGCCGACGCGAGCGTGCGCCGCGGCGGGGCGCTCTTGGTGCACTTCACCGCGGACGAAGCCGTCGCGAAGCACGATCTGGGGGTGCTGGTGCACCGATTACTCGATAAGGGGCTGGTGATCCGCCCGCCGGCGACGGCCCGGGTGGGGATCCTCGACCGCGTGGGCAACGCGGTGTGCACGCTGGTGCTCATCGAGCCCGCGGGGCAGATGGACGAACCGCCCGCGGACGATTCGGCGGGGGACGAATCGGTCACAGCTTTGGCGTAAGTGCGTGCCAGGTGCTGGCGGACTGGAAAAGCCCGACCAAACGCAGCAACTGGGCCTCGCCCAAGGCCGGGCCGACGAGCTGCATCCCCACGGGGAGCTTCACGCCCGAATCTTCTGAAAGACCGGCTTGGAAGCTGATGGCGGGGAGGCCCGCGAGGTTGACCCCGACGGTGTAAATGTCTTCGAGGTAGAGCGAGAGCGGATCGCCCGACTTTTGCCCGATGGGGAAGGCGGGGGTGGGGGCGGTGGGCATCAGGATGGCGGCGCACCCCTGCGCGAAGGCGGCGTCGTAGTCCTGCTTGATCAGTCGGCGGACCTTCAGGGCGGTGTTGTAGTAGGCGTCGTAATAGCCGCTGGAGAGGGCGTAGGTGCCCAGCATGATTCGGCGCTGGACTTCGGGCCCGAAGCCTTCTGAGCGGGATTTTTCGTAGAGGTCGAGGAGGCCTTCGCCGGGGGCGAGCTTGGCGCGTCGGCCGTAGCGGACGCCGTCGAACCGCGCGAGGTTGCTGGAGGCTTCGGCGGGGGCGATGACGTAGTACGCCGCCACGCCCAGACTTGCGTGGGGGAGCGAGACGTCGACGCACTCGATGCCCAGGCTGGTGAGCGTGCGGACGGTATTGTCCAGGGCTTCACTCACGGCCGGGTGGTTCGCGTCGGATCGACCCTCGCGGGCGATGCCGATGCGCATGGGGATGGGCTGGCTGGTGCGGGCGAGTTCGACGAAGTCTTCGTCGGGGGTTTGGGCGCAGGTGCTGTCGCGCGGATCGAACCCGGCGATGGCGGAGAGGAGCATGGCGCACGACTGAGCGTCGCGGGCCATGGGCCCGATCTGGTCGAGGCTGCTGGCGAAGGCGACGAGGCCGTAGCGGCTGACGCGCCCGTAGGTGGGCTTGAGTCCGGTGAGGCCCACGAGCGAGGCGGGCTGGCGGATGGAGCCGCCCGTGTCGCTGCCGAGGGCGGCGGGGACGATCCCGGCGCTGACGGCTGCGGCGGAGCCCGAGCTCGACCCGCCCGGGACGCGCGAAAGGTCCCAGGGGTTGCGGGTTGGCCCGAAGCAGGAGTGCTCGCCCGAGCCGCCCATCGCGAACTCGTCGAGGTTGGTCTTGGCGATGATGTTCGCGCCGCTGGCGATGAGGCGGTCGATGACGAAGGCGTTGAACGGAGAGCGGTAGTTTTCGAGGTAGCGGCTGGCGCAGGTGGTCTTGCCCAGGGTGGTGCAGATGTTGTCTTTGATGGCGATGGGAACGCCCGCGAGCGGGCCGAGCGGTTGGCCTTGCGCGATGGATTGATCGATCTCGCGGGCACGCTGCAGGGCCTGCTCGTGGAAGGTCTGGGTCAGGGCGTTGAGCTTGGGGTTCAGTGCGTCGGCGCGGTCGAGGGCGGCGCGGGCGACGTCAACAGCGCTGACGGCCTTGGTGCGAATCGCGTGGGCGATCTGAACGACGTTGGCGGCGGGGTAGTCCATTGTGAAAAACAGCAAAGGGCAAAGCAGCAAAGTTCAGAGCTCAAATACTCAAAGCTCAGAACTCAAAGCTCGAAGCGGAAAACGGAGGTCGATGTGGGCGAGGAAGTCGGTTTAGGCCGACCCACCGTCGCCCAGGACTTTGGGCACGGCGAAGAAGGGAGCGGCGGGTTCGGGGGTGATGCTCATGAACTGGTCGTTGGGAAGAGTGGGCCCCGGGGTGTCGTCGCGGAGGCGGCTGCCCATGTCGAGGGGGCTGGTCATGGGCTCGACGCCGGTGAGGTCGATGGTTTGGAGCTGTTTGACGTAGCCGAGGATCGCGGAGAGTTGGCCCTGGTAAGCGCTGGCGCGGTCGGGGGTGATGCTGAGGCGCGAGAGCTTGGCGACCTTGGCGACTTCGTCGAGGGTGAGCTGGGGCGGGGGGGTTGATGCGTTTGGGGCGGTCATGGGAAAGACACTCACCACAGAGGCGCAGAGGCACGGAGAAGAAAGAGACAGGGAATGGGGAATCGGCAATGGGCAATCGCAGAAACGCGCGGGCGCTCTGGGCTGGCTTTGAGCTTTGAGCTTTGAGCTTTGAGCTTTGAGCTTTGAGCTTTGAGCTTTGAGCTGTGAGCTTTGAGCTTTGCTGCTTTGCTGTTTTTCAGTTCCCGTACATGAACTCTTCGCGGACGATCTTGCCGTCTTGGACGGTGTAGACGCCGACTTCGTTCATGTGGATTTCCTGACCGGTTTCGTTGACCTTCACGTGGATGCTGAACTTGATGGCGAAGCCGGTGGAGCCGACGAAGGGGCCCTCGGCGGCGCCGCCGAGGAAGGTGTGCTTGCGCATCCACTCGGCGTTCTTGGCGAGCACGGCGTCTTTGCCGCCCCACTGCATGCCCACGCCCACGCCTTCGCACGAGACCACCTGCGGGGACCAGTACTTCTGCGCGACTTCGTCGCCTGTGCCCTGGTTGAAGGCGGCGACGATCTCGGCACCGATCTGGGCGGGCCCGGGGCCTGAGCCGGTGGAGATGGGGCTGGGCCCGGCGATGAAGCCGGAGCCGGCGGCGGGCTTCGACTTCGCCGAGGACTTGGCCTTGACCTTGGTGGCGGGCTTCTTGGCGGGTTTCGCCGGGGCTTTTTTGAGGGGCTTCTTGGCGGGCTTGGACTTGGCGGCGGGTTTCTTCTTGGCGGATTTCTTGGCCATGGCTGAGACTCCGGTTGAGCGGTTGGTGTGCGGGGACGAACCAGAACATGATACCGTGCGGCGGGTTCGGTGCGCGAAGTTTCGGCGCGGATCGGTGTGATCTTGACGGGATGACCGGGCGGTGCGAGGATCGACTCGCCACGGACCGGGTTGTCCCTGATTGGGTGGAGGTGGTCGGCGAGTTTTTGATTATCGAACGATGTGGAGAAAACGTGTGCCGATGGGGGAGAGTGTACAACCCGAGCAGAGCGGGACCGCGAGGAAAGACCGATGACGACCGGGCAGATCGTGACGTTGGTGGTGGTGATTGTGTTGGTGGACGGGATGGTGATCGGTTCGCTGTTCTCGATGGCGCGCGGGTCGCTGAAGGAGTTGAGCAAGGCGTTTCCGGGGGTGGCGGTGGTGGATGGGGAGGGGGTGGATGGGGGTCAAGGTTCGGGCGGGAAGCGGTTTTGTTCGATCCGGGTGGGGATGATGAAGCTGGGGAGCTGCGTGCACATCACGGTGGATCGGGACCATCTGCATCTGGAGCCGACGCGGCTAGCGCGGTGGATGGGTTTGTCGCGGGTGTCGATCCCGTGGGGTCGGATGAAGGTGACGGGTCGGCGGTGGGGACAGGTGTCGTTCAGTGCGGGCGGGGTGGATTTGTCGGTGCCGAACTGGGCGGTGCCGCGGGCGTTGGATGGTGCGGGGAAGGTCTGAGTGCTGAGTGTTGAGTGCTGAGCGAGGGAAGAGGCGGAGATTGCGTATATTCGGGCCATGATGATGACGAACGCAGGTTCCTCGGCTTCGGGCGCGGGTGGTTCTGGTGGCGGCGTGCACGGATTGCTCACGCCCGCGTGGCTGTCGCGTTTGCGCGGGCAGTGCGTGGTGGTGAAGGTTGGCGGGTCGATCCAGGACGATGTCAACCAACTGGCCCTGGTTGCGAGCGATATCGCGGTGATGCGCAGTGTCGGGGCGGCGGTGGTGGTGGTCCACGGCGGGGGGAAGGCCATCAGTGCGGCGATGAAAGAGGCGGGGTTGCAACCTCGCTTTGTGCAGGGGCAGCGGTTTACGGATGAGGCGACGCTGAAGATCGCCGAGCGGGTTTTGGCGAAGGTGGTCAACGCGGAGCTGGCGGGCCTGATTGCGCGCGCGGGTGTGGGCGAGGGGAGCGTGATGGGCTTGCACTCGCTGGGGACGTGCGTGCTGGGTGCGGTGCGGGCGACGAAGGCGGGGAGTGCGGAGGATCTGGGGTTTGTCGGTGTGGTGCCCAAGGGCGGGGTGAATGTGGCGGTGATCC